>JAQUZV010000178.1 GCA_028691155.1 Victivallales bacterium | reverse complement strand
ACCTGATCCGGCATCGCCGTCCACAGCCGCTGTCCCTCGGAAAAATAATATTTGATTTTAGTAAATTCCGAATCCAACTCAACCTACCCTTTCCGCCGGTTAAAAGCGCCTATTATAATCTGTCCCCACCGGCTTTTCAAGCCGGATTCATCCTGAATTCCAGGCCATTTTCAACCCGCCTCATCTCCGGTTTTGCCGCCACACGGTTTTCAGGAAATGATGGCATTTGCCGCCTCTTCGGCCATTGCCAAATACCATCCCGGCATATATAGTAAAAAGATTACAATCACCTTACCGCAAAATCGGGAGAAATAAAAGAAATGGACTGGCAATGGGATGAATTCCATCAGATAGGGACCGATTACGAATCCGTCGGCGAGGTCGCCAATTATGACCGGAGAATGCGGGAACTGCGCGATGTCGACGCGGAAAATCGCGCCATCGTGGCGGCATTGCATTTGCCGTCGGAGGCCACGGTAATGGAAATCGGCACCGGTACCGGCGCGTTCGCCCGTACGGTGGCTTCGGACTGTCGCCGCGTTATCGCCATCGACATCTCCCCGGTCATGCTGGCCTATGCCGCACAACGCGCCGACGAGGAAGGACACCGGAACATCGAATTCCGTCGCGACGGGTTTCTGAGTTTTTCGGTCGCACCGGCAAGTCTCGACGCCGTCGTCACCGCCCTGGCACTGCACCACCTGCCCGACCTCTGGAAAGCCGTCGCGCTGCGTCGAATCTTCTCCGCCTTGAAACCGGGCGGCATTCTGGTGCTTCACGACGTTGTTTTCGACTGGCACAACAGTGAACCGGAAGAATACTTCAACCGTCAGATTGCCGCCGTCGACAATTCCAGCCGGACGCCGTTCATCCGCCATATCGCCCAGGAATACAGTACGCTGTCCTGGATTATGACCGGATTGCTGGAACGCGCCGGATTCGTCATTGCCGACGATATTACCCCGAACGGTTTTCTGCACTTCTACCATTGCCGCAAACCATGACCTCGGGAAGGAGTTGGAATGATGACTAAAATCGCTTTTTTCGATACCAAACCCTATGACCGGCAGTTCTTCGATGCCGCCAACCGGGACTTCGGGTTCAATATCAAATATTTCGAACCGCGCCTGAGCGTCGACACCGCCACGCTGACCGCCGGGTTCGACGCCGTCTGCCTCTTTGTCAACGACCGCGCCGACAACGCCGTCATCGACACCATGGTTGCCAACAAGGTCCGACTGCTCGCCCTCCGCTGCGCCGGATACAACAACGTCAACCTCTACGCCGCCTGCGGCCGCCTTCCGGTCGTGCGCGTCCCCGCCTATTCCCCCCATGCCGTGGCCGAACACGCCGTGGCATTGCTGTTGACGCTCAACCGCCGCATTCACCGCGCCTATTATCGGGTGCGCGACAACAATTTTTCCATCAACGGCCTCCTGGGCACCGACCTTTACGGCAAGACCGTCGGCGTCATCGGCACCGGAAAAATCGGCAAAATTTTTGCCGGGATCATGCGGGGATTCGGCGTCAAACTGCTGCTGTACGACACCTGGCCCGACCACGATTTCGCCGCCGTCAACGGTGCGACCTATACCGATCTGCCCACGCTTTACCGCACCGCCGACGTTATTTCGCTGCACTGCCCGCTGACTCCGGAAACCCACTATATGATCAATGCCGACAGCCTGAAGCAGATGAAACCCGGCGTCTTCCTCATCAACACCAGCCGCGGCCAACTCATTCATACCGCCGCGCTGATCGACGTGCTGAAGACCGGACAAATCGGCGGCGCCGCCCTCGACGTCTACGAGGAAGAAAACGAATATTTCTTCGAGGACATGTCCAACACCGTCGTCACCGACGACCTGCTGGCCCGCCTCAATACTTTCAACAACGTACTGATGACTTCCCACCAGGCCTTTTTCACCCGTGAAGCGTTGACCAATATCGCCCGGACCACGCTACAGAATATCGCCGTATTTTTCCGCGACGGCAAACTGGAAAACGGCATCTGCAGCCAATGCGACGGTCAGGGCACCTGTCCCGGCCGTCCATCCGGCGCTCCCTGTCCGAAAACGAAATCTACGGATCGCGCCCATGCTTAAACAAACCGGACATCGATTGGCCGACCTGCTCCGGGGCATGCTGCTGCCGTTCCGCGCGGTTGTCATTCTGCTCCGGGAACCGCGCTATTGGCCTTATGTGCTGCTGCCGATTCTGCTGGGGGCGCTGCTCTATGCGGCCGGTTCCGGTCTGGGCTGGTATTATGCCATGCCCCGGCTCGAAGGAGTTCTGCCGGCCGAATGGCAGAACAGCACCTGGGGCAATGTGCTGTATCTGACCTTGCTCTGGCTGATCCGGCTGGCGGCGGGAGCTTTGCTGCTGACGTTGTTTTTGTTCACTTTCACCACCGTCTGTCTGATTATCGGCGCGCCGATTGTCGACAAACTGGCGGAGGTGTTCGAACGGCGGCAATACGGGTTCGATTTCCGCTGTCCCACCTGGCGCGTCTGGTGCCGTTACAACTGGACGTCGATGATCAATACCACCCGGATTGGAGTGATCATTCTGTTCTGGACCCTCGTGCTGTTTCCGATTTCGCTGCTGCTGCCGGGACCGGGATTTCTGCTGCCGGCCGCCGTCGTCGGCTATTATTTCGGGATCACCACGTTGATTTACGCCTCGGAGCATCGACGCATCCACTATCGCACCTTCCGCCGGCAACTCCACGGTTCGCGCCTGATGATTCTGGGCATGGGAACAGTGTTCTACCTGATGATGCTGATTCCGTTTGCCGCCGTGCTGCTGATGCCGATAGCGGTACTCGCCGGAACCATGCTCTACCACGAAGCCGTTCTTCCCCGCAACACCCCCGACCTCGACGCAACCCCGTCGCCACAAATTCCGGCCCCTCCCGAAGAAAAATAAAAAAAGAGAGGCGGCGGCAACCGTCTCTCCTTATCGCCCGTTCCGGATCGGAAAATATTCTTACTGTTACTGGTACATGGACTTGTTCATGCGCTGCTGCCGCAGCTTCGGTTCTTCCAGAAACAGCGCATACCATTCGTCGCCCAAACCGGCATTGGAGAATTTTTTCGGCATTCCGTTGACCAACGCCTCCCAATTGGCGGTAATCACCGGATTGGAGGTCTTGTTTTTCGCTTCGATCAAAACTTTGGTAGCCTCGTCCTGACGGTCCCGCTTCATCAGAATCCAGGAGTAGACGGCATAGATCAGCACCGCATTGTCATCCTTGAACTTGCGGATTTTTTTGCGGAAAAACTTGTCCATACCGGGCATGTCGTTCTTATACATCCGGGCCAGTTTCATCGCCACCGCCCGAGGGTCGAAAAACATCACCTTCGGCATCAGTTCGTCCACTTTCTTAAAATCGCGCAACTGATAGTTATAGATCATTTTCATGGTGTTCATCTGCTTGCGCAGCATAATATTCCAGCGGCACATCGGCGCCATGGTTTCGACCTGCACCAGGACCTGCCGCAGATAACCTTCCTGATCCTTTTCCAGCAGTTTCTGCATGGTTTTGGCGTTGCCCTGGGGTTTCTGCTGCAACAGCCGAACCTTGCGGCCGATATGTTTTTGCGCCTCCTGCAGAACATTCTGGATGCCGCCGTTAATGGCATTGATTTTCCTGCGCACCCAAAGTCCGATCAGCAACTGCAACACCATGATCGTAACCATTCCGAATCCGATGCCCCAATAAGGGCCCCAATAATGAGCGGAAGCGGCACCCACGCCGATCCCTGCCGTCACGGCAATAATAATAGTAAGCATAACTTCTCCCGTCTGCTCGTATGATTTATTCCATTAGTTACCGACACCGGATCCGCATCGCCGCTTACGACTTGGTATTGCGATCCGACGTTGCGACGAAACCGTCACCTCCGCGTGTCGCGGCGGCTCCGGCGGCAAGCGCCAGTCCGAGATGTCCGCCGCTCAATTCCAATAATATCGTCGCCGGCGGCGACAACTCCTTTTCCGTATATGAAACAATGATAATCGCCCCCACGATCCGTTCCCCGTCCTGCACCGGCGAGAAACCGAGCCGAATCACCGTCGCCTCCTCCAACCAGGCCGCAAACGGCGCCTCGTCGCCACGCGCCAGTTCCAGCCAGGCGTCCCAATCCAGGGACCGCCGATCGGCGGACCACGCCGTACGCCAGTAATCCGTGGCCGCAGCCACGGGGAAGCAGCGGTCGCCCCGACAGACCGGCGGCAGAAAAGTCCCCGGACGATCCGGATCGAGCAACAACAAGCCGACCCCGTCGAATCCCAGTGATTTCACCAGTAAAAGCAGATAATCGGCCGCTTCGTCCAGCGTCCATCCGCCCGCCGTAATCCGGGTGCAGAAATTGCGGTAGCAGTTCAACTGCAACATCATATCCGCCAAATTACGGTCGATGAACTCCTGCAGTTTGACCGCTTTGGCCCGCAGCACCGCCACATGAGGAGCCGCCGGAGCCGACTCGGCCACCGGTTCCGAAACGGCCGCACCTTTCGGCACTTTGATCCGGATCTGACCGGTAGCTTCGAAATTATCTGCCATCATTACCTCGCCGGTAAAGGGGAAAATTACCGTTTTTTACGTCGCTTTTTCTTCGGCGGGGTATAATTGCTGCCCCGCGACATGCCCTGCCGCAACGCGTTCAAACCGGCGCCGACGCCCATGCCGCCGCCACCCGAACCGCCGCCCATCGGCGGAATACCGCCCCGGCCCATGCCGGACAGCATCCGCCCGAACAATCCGGTTTTCTTGACCATTTTCCGCATCTGAACAAACTGTTTGATCAATTGGGAAACCTGATCGATGGAGGTCCCGCTCCCGGCCGCGATCCGTTTGCGACGGGGCAGTTCAATGATTTCCGGCTGCGTGCGTTCCTACGGCGTCATGGAACAGAGCATCGCTTCGATGCGCTTGAATTCCTTGACGTCCACCGCGCCGCTGAGCTCCTTGCCGCCGGGCAGTAATTTCAACAGTGAATCGATCCCGCCCAATTTGGAAATCTGCCGCAGCTTCGACAGAAAGTCATTAAAGTC
>JAQUZV010000177.1 GCA_028691155.1 Victivallales bacterium | reverse complement strand
ACTATGAAGCACATTCCGACGCCGGTAAAAGCAACGCAAAACAGAGACCCGATGATTTTGCCGGCAATGCTTTTGCCGCCGCTGCCACCCTGAATTTGAATATCCAATTTTTCCTCCCCGAACATGATGGAAAAGTATCATGCATCGGTAGTATATCTCTCTCCCCACGGCAATACAAGTTTCCGACGCCGCCACAATTAATATTGCAGAAAAAAACGAATCGGCGGGGGTGAAACTTTTGCAAGTATGATTTACGGCGTTATATTACTACATCGTACTGGTAAGGAACCAGTGCCATCCTCAACCGACCGAAAACGGTGCCGCCGCCGGTGCGGAACAATCCGCCGGAGGAGGAAAAGTAGTCAGTATTAATATTATAGTTTTTGGATATATATCATGACCGGAGAATCGTCCCATAATGTTCATATCGTCAGCCTGGGCTGCCCGAAGAATTTCGTTGACACGGAAGTAATGGCCGCATCGTTGCTGACCCGTCAATTCGGAATCACCCCGGATCCCGCCGAGGCCGACGTATTCCTGATCAACACCTGTGCCTTCCTGCCTTCGGCCCGGGAAGAGGCGGAGGAGTTTATCAGCGAAGCCGTCCAATGGAAAAAGGAAAGCCCCGGACGCCGAATCATCGTTACCGGCTGCCTCAATCAATGGGACAGCGAACGGACCTATGCGGCCAAATACCCGGAAGTAGACCTGTGGGTCGGCATTAACCAAACCCCGGAACTGGGTCCGCTTCTGGAGCGGTTGTTTCGGGATCAGGACGCCGCCTCCACCTACGAACCATGCCGTTATCTTTATGACGACGCCACCCCGCGGCTCCAACTCACGCCACCGCACTACGCCTATCTCAAAATCACCGAAGGCTGCGACAACTGTTGCGCCTACTGCAGCATTCCCCGCATCCGCGGTCCATTGCGCAGCCGGAGCATCGCCTCGGTGGTAAGGGAAGCCCGCAATCTGCTGGACGCCGGAGTCCGGGAACTGATCCTGATCGGTCAGGACATCACCGCATTCGGACATGACGGCAACGGTGGTTCCCTGGCGGAACTGCTGCGGCAATTGGACCGTCTCGACGGCGATTTCATGCTGCGGCTGCTCTATGCCCATCCGGCACACGTCACCGACGAATTGATCGCCACCATCGCCGCCGCCAAACACGTGCTGCCTTATCTGGATTTACCGTTGCAACATATTTCCGACCGGATTCTGGCCTCGATGGGACGCTACGTCACCCGCCGGGACACCGAAACTCTGCTGGACAAATTGACCGCAACCATTCCCGACCTGGCGTTGCGGACCACATTCATCACCGGCTACCCCGGAGAAACGGAGGCGGAATTTCAGGAACTGCGGGACTTCGTGGCCGCCCGGCAATTCCGCCGGCTCGGGGTTTTCGCCTATTGTGCGGAACCGCAGACCCGGGCGGCAATGCTTCCCGCCCCGGTACCGGCGGCGATTGCCGCCGCCAGACGCGATGAAATCATGGCCCTCCAGGCAAAAATGTCGTTAAAATTCAACCAGACACTTGTCGGAAAAAATTTGCGTGTTATAATTGATGAAAAAACCGGCAAAACAACCGCGACAGGCCGAACCTATATGGACGCCCCGGAAATAGACAATCTGGTCGACATCCGCAATCTCCACCGGATTCGCCCCGGCGCGACAATCGAAGTAAAAATCACGGCCTGTTCCAATTACGATTTGGAAGGCAAACCGGCAATAAAGAAACAGTTATGAACATACCCAATCAAATTACAGTCGCCCGTATTGTGATGGTTTTTATTTTTCTGGCCCTGGCCAACGTCAAGCCCGGAGAATTTTTCTCCGAAACGTTTGCCCGCCAATCGCATATCGTGGCTTACGTCGTGGCCATTCTGGCCGGTCTCACCGACCTGATCGACGGTTGGGTCGCCCGCCGGTTCAACATGGTTACCGACTTCGGCAAGCTGATGGATCCGCTGGCCGACAAGATTTTCATCGTCGCTACATTTCTGATGTGCGTGGAACAGAACCTGATGCCGGCCTGGATTGCCGTCATCGTTATTTCCCGGGAGTTTCTGGTTACCGGACTGCGCACCCTGGCCGCCCAACAAGGAGAAGTTATCGCCGCCGACCGCTGGGGGAAACTGAAGACCCTGTCCCAGATGCTGATGCTGCTGATTGCCGGAGCGGATTGGAACAGTTTCATTTTTCTGCGGACCACCATGCTCTGGAATATTATTCCGCTCTGGGTGGTCTGGCAGTATTTTCTGTGGGCCATCGTGCTGGTGACCGTCTTGTCCGGCATCGGTTATTTCTACCGGCACCGGCACTTGTACATCAACAGCATTTGATTGCCGACGGCGGCGGGGGCAACGGCTTCGGAACCAGGCCGTGCCGCAATTCTGTCGAGTCCCCGGTGACGTGGAAGTATTCATAACGGGCTTCGAGGGAGTGAAGAATGTCAGAATTCAGCAATCGAACGGAACCGGAAGTGTCGCCGGAACTGCCTTATCTGATCTGCGGCAGAACGGAAGCGGGAATTACCCTGTGCTATCTCAATGCGGCCGGGCGACAATTGTTTGCCGTAACCGACGACGTCCTGCCCCGTTTTCAAGAGCTGTTCGCTTCGCCGTCACGGGAACAGTTGTCGGCTCGGATCGAATCGGTTCTGATCACCGGGCAGACGGACGGAATCGACGGACTCACGCTGTCGGTCTCCCCCGCCGGCTACCACTCCGACATCATTCCACTCACCGATCAGACCGCCGCCGTGCGCCTGAAACCGACCTGTACCACGTTTGCCTCTCCCGATCGTCCATCCGCCGTCAATCCGGCCGACTCCGGCCGAATCGAAGAGGAGTTGGAGGGGCAGAATCGGCTGCGGCATTCGCTGATCCACTGTCTGCAGCCGTTGTTGCGGGCCGATACCCTGAAAAAGGGCATACGTGCGTCGTTGTCCTATTTCGGTACGGCCGTTCGCGCCGACCGGGCTTTTGTCTATACCATATATCAGGGAAAAAATCAATCGCCGACAGCCATTCTGACCCATGAATGGAACCATTACAACGTCCGCCGCCACGACCCTGCCCCCATCGCCATGGAACGACAGATCACCAATCCCGACGGCGAACTTTACCGGGAATTGATGTTGCGCCATGCGGTCTCGGCGGTACGGTCGAGCGCCAATGAAGTTACCCGGGAAATAATGGAGAAATGGGATTTTTACAGTTTTCTTATTTTTCCCATTTTTGTCGGTCGGCAGCTTTACGGCTTCGTAGGTGTCAGCGACCTGAACCGGGAACGGCGCTGGACGGAAGCCGAAAGCGATGTGCTCCAACTATACGCCGAATCCATCGCCCTGGCCGTCGAACTCGACCGCCGGGAACAGAAGCTCAATGAAATGATCCGCCGCAGCCGTTACAACGAACATCTGCTCCAGACCGGAGAGATGCGTTACCGCAGCATCCTGGCCGCAATTCCCGACCTGCTGTTCGTTTACGACCAGGCCGGCAACATTCTCGATTACAGCGCCGGCAATCCCGCCGACCTGGCCGTACCGCCGGAGGTGTTCATGAAACAGCCGTGCGGCAAAATTCTCCCGCCGAAGATTGCCGCCATGTTCATCAGCGGGATTCGTCAGGTAACCACCCGCAAAGAGCCGGTCAATTTTCAATACGAGCTGGTCATCAACGACGACCGCCGCCGTTTCGACGCCCGCATGGTCCCGTTCGGAGACGACAAGGCCATGGCCATCATCCGCAACGTCACGGAAGAGCAACGCATGAAAAAGGCGTTGCTGTCCAGTGAAAACCGCCTCCGACTGCTGTTCGACCGCATCCCGTTCGCCGCCGCCATTTTTACCCCGGAAGCCGGCAACGCCCGGCCGCAACGCTACCGTTTCATCAGCGTCAATACCTGTTATGAACATTTCTGCGGCCGCCGACGCGAAGCCCTGTGCGGACGCCTGATCGATGAGGTTTTTCCCGAAAACTGTACGGCCTGGAATACCATCCTCTGCCGCTTATCCTCCCCCGACGGCAAGACCGAATATCTGGAATTCCATCCGCCCGGCAGCAGTTTTCATTTCAATTGCAGCGCCTTTCGTCCGGAAGAGGGCAAGGATTATTTCTGCGTCATTTTCAATGATATCACCTCGTTGAAACAGATTCAGACCGCCCTGACCCTGGCCAAGAACAAAGCCGAGGAAAGCGATCGGCTGAAATCGGCCTTTCTGTCCAATATGTCCCATGAGATCCGAACACCGCTCAACACCATTGTCGGCATGGCCAATCTGATTGTCGAACAAAATCCGCCGGAAACGGAACGGCAGCAATATGCCAACCTGATCAATCAGAGTTCCAACCAGTTGCTGGCCCTGATCTCCGACATTATCGACATTGCCAAAATCGAAAGCGGGCAACTTAAAATCAGCAAACACAATCTCTGCGTCAACAACCTGATCGGCAAACTCCATGAGGCCTTTCTGGCTCAATTGTTCAAAATGCCGGCCAAAGCGCTGCAATTGCGCTGCTCCTGCCCGCTGTCCCATGAGGAAGCCACCATCTATACCGATGAAACCCGTCTCAATCAGGTACTGACCAATTTGCTTAACAATGCCGTCAAATTCACCAGACAGGGCAGCGTGGAAGTCGGTTACTGCCGGAAGGAAGAGAGCCGGGAAATGGTTTTCTTTGTCAAAGACACCGGTCCGGGAATTCCGCCGCAGCAACAAAGTATCATTTTCGAACGTTTCCGCCAAGCCGACGATTCCTTCACCCGCCTTTACGGCGGCACCGGTCTTGGCCTTGCCATCTGTAAAAATCTGGTGGAGCTCATGGGAGGCCGTATCTGGCTGGAATCGGCAATAAGCCGGGGTTCGTGTTTTTATTTCTCCCTGCCATATGAACGGAAGGAAGAATCCCCGGTCACCGGAGAACGGAGCATTTCCGCCATGATGTCGCCCCGCTATTCCTGGCCCGACCGAAAGGTATTGCTGGTGGAAGATACGGCCACCGTACTTTATTACCTGAAGCGTGTGCTGGAACTGGCCGATATTCAATGCCTTACCGCCGGCAACGGCCGGGAGGC
>JAQUZV010000002.1 GCA_028691155.1 Victivallales bacterium | reverse complement strand
CCGTATCGGCACCGGCATTGAAAACATTCAGTCGGCTCCCCGGCGCCAATCCCGCCCCTTCACCCCGGTTCAGCGTCACCGCCGCACCGTCGATCGTGGCAATTTTAATCGGGTAGATCCCCGCCAGAATTTCCGTCCCCACCACGGTGGAGGCACCGTCGAAGAGGATATCCTTGTAATCGGCCAAGGTCCAGTCGCGACGTTCCTGCGCCGGCACCCGGCGGCGGACATCCTCACTGCGCAGCACCTGTTTGACCTGCCCCGCCGCCACAATCTTCCCGGAACTTACTTCCGTCACCTTGTATTGGCATTTAAGCGTAGCCCGCAACCGCGGCGCATGCTCTCCGGTGATGGCAATATCCTGCGGCGTCACGACAAATTCCAGCCGATTGATGTTTCCGGTCACCAGATAATCCGCCACCAGCAACCGGCCGACCTCCTGTTCCTGCCCCGGTTTGGCCCATTCGGAAGCCGTCAGTTTTTTGTTTTCATCCATAATCCGGTTGATACTGGTACGGTCCAGAACATTGAATTTGCGGGAACGGACAAAGAATTGCTGCACATTGTTGGTGAATTCATTTTCGGCAATTTCGGCAGTAAGGCGGAAATTGCCGGCATTGACGACCCGGATGTTATTGCCGATCAGGAAAGGCATGACCGCCAGAGTCGGCTGTTTGACCGGAGCAGCCGCTCCAACCACGCCTCCCGCCAGAATACAAATCAACCAGAAAATCCGTTTCATTGTGCCTCCTTTATCCGACCGGATCGAAAACCGACGTTACCGAACATCCGTCCCGTCGCATCGGGGCGGAGAAATCTATTTGCCGGAGGCCACCGCCATGCCATGTTCCTGATTGCGGATGGCGGCGATCTTCTGCTCCAGCACTCTCGGGTCCAGGCAACTCACGCCGACGGCGTTGCACAGCCGATAGTAGGCCAGATAATATTCGCTGAGGGCAAATGCCTTGCTGATACAGTGATCCGCTGTTTCCATTTCCAGTCCGTCCAGTTCCAACTGAGAGAATTCGCCGCCGGCATCATAGATCTTGCGGACCGCGTCCAACTGCTCCTTGTAAACCAGATAGGCTTTGTTTTCCAGATCGTAAACCCGCTTGGCCTGCATCATGGCCGAATGGGCCAGACGCACCTGCGTCATTACCCCCAACGCCAGCGAGATGGTCTTGGCATCCAATGCTTCCGCTTCCTTGACCTTGCTCCGATATTCGAACACCGTCTTCGGAACGCTGAACAGATCATAGGCGGTGCGAATGCCGAGAGCCCACCACTGATTATTGTACAGATATTTATTGGAAGCATCGTTGTAATCGGCAAACATCCGCACGTTCGGAAACATCTGGAGAATCGCCTTCCGGGCATCGACGATGCTGATATGACGTTGAATGTCGGCTTCATAAAGTTCGGGACGTTCCCGAATCGCAAGCTTTTCCAGAAGTTCCACCCGGGGAACCTTAATGGCGTTGAGACGGTCGAGCAGCGTATCGTCAACCCGGATACGATGATTGGGACGGAATCCCATTACCGCCTTCAACTGAATACAGGAATCCTCATAACTGACCTGATACTGCCGCAGTTTTTTCTCCAAATTGATAAAACGACGCTTTTCGTCCAACGCCCGCAAGGCGGAAATATTCTTTTCCTTCTGGATATCTTCCAAAATCTGTTCGATATTGCCGGTCCGGGCCATCATATTGGCAGACTGCCGAATGGCATACTGGACCGCGGCAACGCGGAAATACTGCTTGGCCACATCGTAGGAAAGATTCTGAATCGCACGCTTTTTCTGTTCGCCCAGGATCAATTCCCGGTCGCGGGCCTGAACAGAATTGAAATAGGCAAGGCCGAAGTCGATTACACTCAGGGCCATGTCGATATTGAAGGTATTCTGGGTCTTTTCGGAACTTTTGCTGGGCGTCAGACTCTGGGCGCCGGTATAAACATTCTGGCTGCTGGAACCGGGCTCATTGCTGCGGGCCATCATCGTTTCATTGATATTCACTTCCGGGAGCATCGCCAGAACAGCGGCGGTACGACGGGCATTGCCGACGGCTTCCCGTACTTCCTGCACTTTGATGTCAAGATTGTTTTCCAAGGCATTTTCAATACATTGCGCCACCGTCAGGGAATCTCCCGCATCAAGAGTCTTGGTGGAAATGTGATAATACTGGTCACAGGCCTTTTCCGCCCGTTTTTGCTCATAAGTTTTTTCTGTCTGGCAGCCGGACAGGATCATCAACCCGATCGAAGTGGCCGAGAATACGGTTCGTTTAAACATATGCGCTCTCTTCATTTTATCTCATCTTACTTGTTGCATGCCCGATTATCGCGACGCCATCTGAGGCGAAGTTACGCCGAAAGATTTCCGGATTTCCTGATATTCCTTATCACTGAGCACGGCGCCGACCGCATTGATCAGACGATAGTAGGAAAGATAGCAATTGCTCAGCGATTGCGTCCGTACGATATACTTTTCGGCCGCTTCCAACTCCATACGATTCATTTCCACGCGGGAAAGCGCACTGCCGGCCCGGTAGGATTTGCGCGCCATTTCCAACGACTGGCGATAGACCTTGTAGACCTTGTCGTTGTAACGGAACATCTTCTGCGCTTCCATCCAATCGGAATGGGCCAGACGGACCTGAGCCATTATCGCCACACTCAACGCCTTGGTCCGCAACTCCAACTCTTCCGACTTGGCGCCGATAGACCGGTATTTCATCACCTTGGAGGGCAACTTGAGCAGATCATAGGAAGCACGCATTCCGATTTCCCACCAATTCTGATTATAGAGCAGCGGGTTGGAACTGTATTGCCAGTCGGTAAACAGCTTCACCGTGGGAATCATGGTTAAAATCGCCTTGCGGGCTTCCTGAATATTGACATGCTGCTGAATGTCCAACTCACTGAGTTCCGGACGCTTGCGCAGCGCCGCCATTTCCAGGGTTTCCACATCGGGCAGCTTCTTGAAATCCACTTTGCCGAGAATCGTGGTGTCCACGGTAAGTTCCGCCAGCGGCAGATAGCCCATCAGCGAACGCAGTTTGACGCAGGCGTCCTCATGACTGCGTTCGAATTCCATCATCCGGCGCTCGAGATCGATATAACGCTTGCGTTCGTCCAGCAGCCGCAACTGGCTGATGCTCTTGGACTCCTTGAGGGCGCGGAAGACGGCATCGATCCCCTTGGTACGTTCCAGCAGACTCCGCGTCGTATTGATGGCATCCTGGGACGCGACCACATCGAAATAGGCGGCGGCCACTTCCAGGCGCAGGTTGCGAGCTACTCGCTCCTTCTGATTGCGCGCCAGGAGAATGCGATCCTGCGCCTGAACGGAATTGAAATAGGCCATGCCGAAATCCAACGTACTGTAGGCCAGCTCCACTTCATAAGTATATTCGGTCTTTTCCGACGACCGGCTGTATTGCAGACTGGTGGCCCCGGTTTTCAGGTCGATACTGGTGGCCCCGGGTTGGTTGGTTCGGGTTTTCAGTTCATAGTCCATCTGCAGACGCGGGAGCATTCCCAACATCGCCGCGGTCTTGTTTTCCTGCTCGATCGCCGCCTGAAGTTCTTCCACTTTCAGGTTGAGATTGTTTTTCATGGCATCGCCGATACAGGCCGGCAAAGTATAAACGCTGGCCAGATTGGCTCCGCGTTTGCTGATCTCATTGAAATGCTGGAGCGCCGTGTCCCGGCGTTGCTGTTCATAATCGTTGGAAGACTGGCAACCGGATATAAGCATAAAACCCAGTGCCGCCGCGGTTATTCCAAGAACTCTTGCCATAATTCCTCGCCAATGTTACCAAACGTTATTTTCCCATATAGAGCCAGCTGAAATTACTAATCGAAGAAAAATAATCCGCAATCAACGGAAATGCAACTTAAAACCGCAGTTAAATGCGATTTATTTCATAAATTCTTCCATTGAGCCCCTTTTATCCGCTCCGGAAAGATTGTTTATTTGCCCACCATCGACTATATTATGGCGGAAACAATACCCCCCAAACAACCGGAGGCCGACCCATGACCGTTGCAAACCATACCGACCAGGACCACAGTTCGTCACCCCAGGAAGAAAAACTGGCGCCGGAACTGCGACTGGAACTGCTGAAAGTGGAAGCGGATGCCGAAAAGGAGGAACTTCAACACCCGTCGCATCGGCTGGCCTGGTGGCTGATCGCCGTTATTGCCCTGGCCGGATTGTTGTTCGTGCTGTGGGTTCTCGTCCAGTTGCTCAGCAAACGGGGATATTAAATTTTTCCCGCCACCAGCATTCCGTCGGGCCGCATGGCGGCAATGCGGACCCGGCACAGGGTGTTGGGGCGTAAATCCGGATCGGCGGCCGCAACCTGAACATAATTATCGCTCCAACCGATATATTCGCCGGCCCGATTACGGTTTTCGAACAGTACCGGCAGAACTTTCCCGACCTGGCCGAGGCGGAATTCCCGCGCCGTGGCATCGCAGATGCGGCGCAGTTCGTCATGTCGTGCCGCCGCCACCGCCGCCGGGACCTGAGCGGGAAAAGTCGCGGCCGGCGTTCCTTCCCGCGGGGAAAAAGTAAAAATATGGGCATTGGCAAAGGCCATGGTGCGGGCAAAATCACAGGCCGCCTGAAACAACGCGTCGGTTTCGCCGGGAAAGCCGACGATCATGTCGGTTCCGATATGGATATCGGGAATACGTTCCCGCGCCGCCGCCACAAAGGCGGCAAATTCCGCCGCCGTGTAATGCCGGTTCATGGCTTTCAGGATGGGATCGGAGCCGTGCTGCGCCGAAAGATGCAGAAAGCGGCAGATTTTATCCGTTTCGGCCATGACCGCCAACAGGTTGCGGTTGTCGGGATGCGGCTCGGTCGAACTCAGGCGGATGCGATAGTCGCCGGGAAACGACGCCAGCTGCCGCAACAGATCCACCAGCGTCCGTCCCCGATGCCGATAGGTGCAGACGTTGACGCCGGTAATGACCACTTCACGATATCCCGCCGCCAGCATGGCCTGAAATTCGGCCACGATTTCATCCCAGTCCCGCGACCGCTCCCGTCCCCGGGCATAGGGCACAATACAGTAGGTGCAAAAGGCGTTGCATCCCTCCTGTACTTTAAGCAGCGCCCGACTTTTGAAGGGAAATTTTCCGGCCGCCCGCTCCCGAAAAACCGGAGCAAACACCGTGGCCGGGCCCGGCGCCTGACGGCACGACGTCTCCCGGAATCGTTGCAAATGCGCGACAAGATTGACCTTTTCCGTATTGGGCAGCAGCAGATCGACGCCGTCCTCCTTTTCCCACAGCAACTTGTCAATGGCGGCGCTGCAGCCGGTGACGACAATACAGCTCTCCGGATGCCGCCGTCGGAACCGTCGCACCGCCTGACGGCTTTTATGCGCCGCCGTACCGGTCACCGTACAGGTATTGACGATCAGCACATCGATCGGACCTGGCGACTCGGGGCGGACAATGGCAAAACCCTCGCGCCGAAGCCGATCGAACATCAGCGCGGTATCGGCCTGATTCAAACGGCAGCCCAAAGTCATGGCCGCGGCAGTGGGGGTGGTGGCGGCAGTGGGGTCAGACATGGTTTTCGTCCTCGTCACAAATGACTTCGGCCAGAAAATATTCCACTTCAATCGGACCGTCGCCCGCCAATTCGCGGTAACGGGCCAATACCCGGCGCATATCCGCCACCGAAGTCCGGACCAATCCGCCGTTGCCGGCGCCGGTCCGCTGAATCTGGCGGAGAAAGTCCAACACCGACGCATGTTCCTCCACATAGGTATATGTAGCCAGCCGCACCCGGGGAAAAACGGCACATTGCGCCCGCAGTTCGCTTTCCGTTATCATGGGGGGACCGGGATAGGGCAAACCGAGTTCGGCAAAAACCCGATGCAACATGACAAAAGTGCCGTCGAGCAGGGTGGAAAATACCAGTTTCCCCTCCGGCAGCAGATGTTCGCGCGCATTGTGCAGCACCGCCTCCAGATCGGGCAGCCACTGAAACGCCAGCGAAGAAATGATCAGGTCATAATTTTTTTCGATGTTGGCCTCGGCAATATTGTAACATTCGAAATACGCCGGAGTGCCATGACAGGCCGCCGCGGGCCGGGTGACATCCATGCAAAGAGTCAACATACTCTCGGAAATATCGCTGACCACAAACTGCGCATCGGGAAACAGCCGCAGCAGTCCGATGGTCAGGAAACCGGTGCCGCACCCCAATTCCAGCACTTTCCGAACCCGGTCCGGATTGGCCAGTTCCCGCTCCAGCAGTCCGTAGAGGTGCCTGGCGGCCGAACGCTGAAACGCGCCTGCCGCCGTATACGACCGCGATGAACGGGAAAAATTTTTGCCGACCCGGACCGGAATGCTCATGACCTATTCACCTCATGGAGCAGAAAATCACCGATAACCTCACGACACGCCCCGGTACGGGTAAACGGCAACGCATGCCCCGCTCCCGGGAACAACTGCAACCGAACCTGCGGCAGCCGTGCCGCCAGATATGCCGCCCCGCCGGTTCCGGAGATAACATCGTTTTCCCCCTGCAACAGCAACACCGGACACCCGACACGGGGAACCACACTACGGACATCCTCCTCCGCCAGACCGGCCAGACCGGCTTCCAGCGCCGCCACATTCAGGACCGCGCCGGGCTCGAACCCGACCGTTTCGGGATTGCCCATCGCCGCATAAAAGTGCCGCAACAATGTTTCCGGCTGCCGCCGCAACTGCAACCGCATCGCCCGCAGCTCGCGCAACGGACATCCGGCCGAATAATCCGCCGCCACGGTAAAGCGCGGGAACGGAGCAAACAGAATCAAGGCCGCGATATGACGATTTTCGGCCGCCGCACGCAAGGCGAACAAGGTCCCCAGCGAATGCGCCAGCACCACGGTGGGCGCCGTTACCGCGGCGGCGCGGGCGCCCGCCGACCGCGGATCGCTCACCGACTCCGGAGTAAAAAAACCATAATCCACCACCGCCGCGGCAGCACCGTCCGTCAACTGCAACCGACGGTAATAATCCGGCGGGACCGCCCAGCCGGGCAGGAACAGATAATCCGGGTTCAACTGCGGACCTGCCCTTCCCCGCAGACGAGGTATTTATAAGAAGTCAGCTCGGGCAACCCCATCGGACCGCGGGCATGAAGTTTGTCGGTACTGATGCCGATTTCCGCGCCCATGCCGAATTCGCCGCCGTCGGTAAAGCGGGTCGACGCATTGTGATAAACCGTGGCCGAATCGACGCCGTTCAAAAAGGTTTCGGCGGCAGCGGCATTGTTGGTCACAATGCAGTCACTGTGATGGGAACCGTATTTATTGATATGTCCGATCGCCATGTTGACGTCGCCGACAATCTTCAGCGTCAGAATCAGATCGAGATATTCGGCCGACCAGTCCTCTTCGGTGGCGGGCTTGATATCGTCGACCAGCCGGCACACATCCGGACCGCCGCGGACTTCCACGCCGTTATCGCGCAGCAGTTGCACCAGATGCGGCACGTATTCGTCGGCGATATCCTGATGCACCAGAACCTTTTCAATGGCGTTGCAGACGCCGGGACGCTGGCATTTGGCGTTGATGATGATCCGGTCGGCCATATCGCGATCGGCTTCGTTGTCGACAAACACATGGCAGACCCCTTTATAGTGCTTGATCACCGGAATGGTGGACTGTTCCACCACCGTACGGATCAGACCTTCGCCGCCGCGCGGAATAATCAGATCGATATAGGCACTCATTTTCAGCAGCAGACTCACCGCCTTGCGGTCGGTCCAGGGCACCAGCTGCACCGCGCCGTCGGGCATTCCCGCTTCGACGCCGGCACAATTGAGACACTGCGCCAGTACCAGATTGGAATTGATGGCCTCCGAGCCGCCACGCAGAATTACCGCATTCCCGGCTTTCAGACAGAGCCCGGCGGCGTCGACCGTAACATTCGGCCGCGATTCGTAAATAATCCCGATGACCCCGATCGGCACGGAAACCTTCCGGATGCGGATGCCGTTGGGGCGAATGATGTCCGACAGCGTTTTGCCGACCGGATCGTCGAGCGTGGTCACATAGCGCAGTCCGTCGGCCATGCCTTTGATGCGCCGGTCATCGAGCGTCAGCCGGTCGAGCATCGCCGCCGACAAACCTTTTTTGCGTCCGGCGTCGAGATCAAGGGCATTGGCGTCCCGGATTTCGGCGGCGGCGGCCTCGATGGCATCGGCCATGGCCATGAGACAGGCGTTCTTCCGCGCCGGAGACATACCGGCCAAACGGTAGGACGCATATTTGGCTTTCTCGCCCATCTCCAGCAGACGGGCATTCATTTCTTCCACGCTGATTTTTCCCTGGCTCATTTATTGTTTCTCCGTATTAGCTCACCAGACCATATGAATCGAACCGATAATATAATGGACTTTCCGGCAAATTGCAATTGCCGTTCGGTTCCGACCCCGCAATTGCCGCTCCGATCCGCACCGAAATCAATTGCAGTTGCCGTGGCCGCAGCTATATTATCGGGTAAAACATACCCGGTTACCGGAAGGATGGAAACCATGACCGACAAACCTTCGCTCCCGCCCGATCAGGCCGCCGCCGACAACGCCGTCTGGCGGGAATGGGCCGTCGAACTGCAATTTCTGGCCCAAACCGGCCTGACCTATTCCCGCGACCCGTTCGATCTGGAGCGATTCCAACGCATCCGGGACATCGCCGCGGAAATCATGAGTCGAAAGTCCGGACTGTCGCTGCAAAAGGTCGAAGGGCTGTTCTGCAATGAAACCGGTTTTCAGACTCCCAAACTGGACACCCGCGCCGCTATTTTCGACCACGGCAAAATTCTGCTGGTACAGGAAAACAAAGGCACCTGGGCCCTGCCCGGCGGCTGGGTGGACGTCAATCAGTCCATTCGCGACAATGCCGAGAAGGAGGCCAAGGAAGAAGCCGGACTCGACGTCGCGGCCGAACGCCTCATTGCCCTCCACGACCGCAACCGCCATAACCAGCCCCCTTACGCTTACGGCATCTGCAAGGTTTTCGTGCTCTGCCGCCATCTCGGCGGCGCCTTTACCGCCAATCACGAAACCATCGCCGCCGCCTGGTTCGCCCCGCATGAACTGCCGCCGCTGGCACTGGAGAAAAATACCCCGGAGCAAATCGACATGTGCTTCCGCGCCTATCGCGATCCCCACTGGCAGGTTGTTTTCGACTGACGCCCCCGCCGGCCGAACCGAAAACGAAAAAACCCGGCGGCGACAACCGCTGCCGCCGACGGGTCAAAGGAAACTACGGCTGGAGAAAGGCCTTGCGGCCCTTCTCCCGTCGTAGAGATTACCGCTTATGAGCTTTCACCATCAACTCGATTTCATCGAGAGAGAGGGTATGCCGGTCCCAGGAGCCGGCCGTCCCGCCCCAGAACTGGTCAACGGCAAAACCGGTGCTTGCCAGCAGCAGCCGCATCTCCATCGCGGTGAAACATTTCTCCTTCACCTCGATATTGGGGTCGAACCCGGAATACCATTCGCCCAACCTGACCACGCGCGTCAGAGTGTAAGGATCGAAGGTTCCGGCGGCAATGTCGGCATCGCTGTAGTAGCGCACCATCTCAAGAGCGTTCCGCACCGTCAGCAGCAGCGGCGCGCCGGGACGCAATACCGCCGCCAGATGCCGCAGAATCTGCACCTCGTGCGTCAACGGGTCATCATCGCACGACAGCAACCCGAACGACCCTTCGCACAGGCAGATTGCCGCATCGAACCGGTCTTTCAGCTCAAAATTCGCGGCATCACCCTGAATGAAGTCAACCGATACGCCGGCCTGCGCCGCCTTTTTCCCGGCCTCGGCCAACTGCCCGGACGAAATATCCAGTCCGGTCACCGTCATCCCCCGTTCCGCCAGGGCCACGGCGTGACGTCCGGTGCCGCAGCCGAGATCCAGAACCTTCATCCCGGGATGCAACGGCATTTCCCGGATTAGAAACTCTATTTCCGCCGCGGTATTGGTGGTAAAACACTCTTCTTCATAATGTGGAGCATTGAAATCGTAGAACTGTTGCCAGGTATTATTCATGATTAATCCTGATGTTTGATCTATTAGTAAAGACAATAAAAATCCCTCCGGACCATTGCGGTCCGGTAAAAAATCCATGACCCAACGTCACGGGATGTTCTTTACGCAAGCATCAAGATCCTCGGCATATCGGATAAAGCACCATGCCATATCCTCAGCCAATTAATTTCAAGTAATTTAAACCTTCATGGCCGCATTGCCAACCCTAAATCGAAAAAAATTTTTCCCAACGTCCTCACCGTCCGAAACCGAACCGGCCGTCCCCCCCCCCCCCGCCGGAAGCAATGACAACGGTCCTTATTTTGCCGCCGCGGCTTGATGTTTTCCCCGAACCAGACGGCTCAGGCGAATGGCGGCGCAGGCGGCGCCGAAACCGTTGTCGATATTAACCACGGTCATGCCGGAAGCACAACTGCCCAGCATCCCGGCCAGAGCGGCAAAACCGCCGGAAGCAACCCCGTAGCCGATGCTGGTGGGAACGGCAATCACCGGACAGGGAACCAATCCCCCGATCACACTCGGCAATGCCCCTTCCATCCCGGCAATGGCAATGATGACATCGGCGTCGGCCAGTTCGTCGAGCCTGGCCAGCAACCGGTGCAGTCCGGCCACGCCGACATCGCAGAGCAAAGCCGCGCCGATTCCAACCAGTTCGAGGGTATGTTTGGCCTCCAGCGCCACCGGCAGGTCGGAAGTGCCGGCCGTAACCAGCGCCACCCGGAAACCGGGCAGCGGCGTCACGGGAACACGATGCAGCAGGCAACGGGAAATCGGACAATACTCCAGTTCGGGATGAACGTTTTTCACCGCCGCCGCTTTGTCGGCGTCAATACGGGTACACAGCAACGGGGCGCCGTGTGCTTTGATTTCGGTCACGATCCCGGTAATCTGGTCGACGTTTTTGCCTTCGCCGTAAATCACCTCCGGAAAACCGCACCGTTCGCAACGGGTATGGTCGATGCGCGCATAACCCAGATCGCCGATGCCTTTCTCCAGCAGCGCCGCAATTTTTTTAAAATCATGCCACATTACTTTCCCTCCGGTTCCCGACCGCGAAAAATGACCATTGAGAAGCCGTCGTACCGCGTTTTGCCGGTGATCTCCATTATCCCTTCCCGATGATATCAATATAATTACCGGGCGGCGGAAAAGCAACACCGCAAGCGGGGAAACGGCGTCATGGCGCCGCGAAAAGGACCGTAACTTTTATCTT
Source organism: Victivallales bacterium (assembly GCA_028691155.1). GTDB lineage: Bacteria > Verrucomicrobiota > Lentisphaeria > Victivallales > SZUA-371 > SZUA-371. The sequence goes on along the minus strand of JAQUZV010000002.1, from coordinate 13,398 downwards.
TTTTCCACGACCAATATGGAAAAAGCGACGAAACCGTGTATCTTGCCATGACGGGTTGTATGTTCAGATTGAATTCACCCCCGATCATGATAGTGCAAAAGTTGAGCATATGCTCGCAAGACGAAAATGAAGTTCAGGAAAATAAGCAGGACTGCTTACCACAAAAGGATATTCAGCACATGGCCTACGACAAAATAAAAATGCCCGCGGGCGAAAAAATCACCGTTGCCGCCGACGGCAAACTCACCGTTCCCGATTTCCCGGTCGTCACCTATATCGAAGGCGACGGCATCGGACCGGACATCACCAAAGCCAGCATGACGATCTGGAACGCCGCCATCGCCAAGGCTTACGGCGGCAAACGCAAAATCGACTGGCTCGAAGTGTTCGCCGGGGAAAAAGCCAACACCGTCTATGGCCCCAACACCTGGTTGCCCGCGGAAACCCTGGCCGCGATAAAAGAATACCACCTCGCCATCAAGGGCCCGCTGACCACCCCGGTCGGCGGCGGCATCCGTTCGCTCAACGTAGCCCTGCGCCAGGAACTCGACCTCTACGTCTGCCTGCGCCCGGTCCAGTATTTCGATGGCGTCCCCTCTCCGGTCAGGCATCCGGAAAAAACCGACATGGTGGTGTTCCGCGAAAACACCGAAGACATCTACGCCGGCATCGAATGGCCGGCCGGTTCCCCGGAAGTGAAAAAGGTGATCGCCTTTCTGCAGCAGGAAATGGGAGTGAAGAAAATCCGCTTCCCGGAAAGTTCCGGCATCGGCATCAAGCCGGTTTCGCGCGAAGGCAGCGAACGCCTGATCCGCGCCGCCATCGCATACGCCCTGGCCAACGGACGGCGCAATGTGACGCTGGTGCACAAGGGCAATATCATGAAATTCACCGAAGGCGGGTTCAAGGAATGGGGCTACGAGCTGGTGCGGCGTGAATTCGCCGACGTGGCCGTGGCCTGGCCCGATTGCGTCGACGGCGTGGTACCGGCAGGCAAACTGCTGGTCAAGGACTGCATCTGCGACGCGTTTCTGCAGCAGATTCTGACCCGTCCCGACGAATATGACGTCATCGCCACCATGAATCTGAACGGCGATTACGTTTCCGACGCCCTGGCCGCCTGCGTGGGCGGCATCGGCATCGCCCCCGGCGCCAATATCAATTACCTGACCGGCACGGCGGTCTTCGAAGCCACTCACGGCACCGCCCCGAAATATGCCGGCATGGACAAGGTCAACCCCAGCTCGCTGGCGCTGTCCGGCGAAATGCTGTTGCGCTATCTGGGCTGGACGGAAGCCTCCGATCTGGTTATCAGGGGGATTCGCGGCGCCATTGCCGCCAAAACCGTCACCTACGATTTTGCCCGGATGATGACGGGGACGACGGAAGTATCCTGTTCGGGATTTGCGCAGGAGATTGTCGCCCGAATGTAACCGGCACACGCCGGCGATCGACAAGACTGCGCCGAGGATGGCAACGTGGCGTAATGACCGGGAAGTATGGCCTATTCGGATTATTTAACCATAGGGAACCGCCGGGAACGACATGGTTCGCAACCGGCCGCGGCTCGGGGGTTCCCGACAGCAAAAAGGGATGAAGCCATGAAACTGGTATCGATTCTGGATGAAAACCTGGTGGTTTGCGGTCTGGTCGGCGATACGCGCGAGGAGCTGTATGGTCATCTGTTGGACCATGTGCAGAAGTATGGCCGCGTCAAAGGCGATCGTCGGCAACTGCTGTTGGACATCATTGAGCGCGAAGATGCGTTGCAGATGCCCTATGAGGGCATTGCCCTGCCTCATATCCGCACCGACGCCACCGCCGACCTGACCATTGCCATCGGCATTCCAAAACAACCGATCACCTTCAAGGGCAACGACATCGGACCATGCTCGATTGTCATCATGTCGTTGATCGGCCCTTCGACCTCCGATCTTTACCTGAAAGCACTGGCCGCCTTTTCCCGTTTTCTGATCAAAGCGGAGAACCGGGAGAAAATCACCGCCGCCGCCACGCCGGCCGACGTATTGAAGGTGCTGGAACAAAATCAGGTGATGCTGAAAAATGAAATCACCGCCGAAGATATTATGAAGCACGACTGCTTTGCCGTCGGCGAAGACGATCAGGTGTCGGATGCACTGGACGCGTTCTCCCGCCTGAACGAAGTGCAGTTGCCGGTTGTCGACAATGCCGGGAAAATAATCGGCGTGGTGGATGCCGCCGAAATCATCAAGCGCCACGTCCCCAGTTATATCTTTTTGATGGACAATCTGAAATTTCTGACCACGTTCGAACCTTTCGATAAAATTTTCAAGGAGGAACAAAAACAGTGCGTCAAAAGCTTCATGCGTCCGCCCAAACGACTGATTCCCCCGGAACTGCCGTTGATTCAGATTACCATTGCGCTGCTCAAGGGCGAAGCCGATCTGCTTTATGTGGCCGGAAAAGACGGCAAACTGTTAGGGGTAATCGGCATGCAGCAACTGGTCCATAAAGTGTTAAGGGGATGAGGTAAGTTCATGTTGTTCTGGTATGCAATGATCGTATTTTTCGGAACCTATATTCTGATTGCCTCGGAAAAGGTTCACAAGACGGTGGCGGCGCTGCTGGGAGCGATGCTGATGTTGATCGTCGTGCTGGAAGGACCGGTGCACGAAAACGTCGGCCAGAGCGGCCACGCCCCGATTACGGAAGTCATCGAACACGCGCTCGACAGTCTGCAGCAACGGTCGCAACTGCGGGCGGAGGTCACCCGCAAATTCGAACAGTCGGAGCGCTACACCCGGCTGGACATGTTTGCGCGTTACGCCAATTTCGATGTGGTGTTCACGCTGGCCGGCATGATGATTCTGGTCAATATTCTCAGCGGCACCGGACTGTTTCAGTTCATCGCCATCAAATGCGCCAAATTCGCCCGGGGGTCGCCGACGCGAACCATGGTGCTGCTGGTGCTGGCCACCGCAATTTTGTCTGCTTTCCTGGATAACGTCACCACCATTCTGCTGGTGGCGCCGGTAACGTTGCTGGTGGCAACCGAACTGGACGTGCCGCCGCTGCCGTTTCTGATGGCGGAAACCATCGCCTCCAACATCGGCGGGACGGCCACCCTGATCGGGGATCCGCCCAATCTGATCATCGGGTCGATCGCCAATCTCAATTTTTTGTCGTTCATCATTAATTTACTGCCGTTCATCGCCATACTGCTGGTGCTGTACTGTTTTGTGCTGTGGCATCATTACCGCCGCCGCATGATCGTCACCGTGGACAAGCGGGCCCGGATTATGGACCTGGACGAACGCCAAGCCATTACCGATCCGGTCAACCTGCGCCGCGGCTGCATCGTCATGGCGTTTACCATCGGCGGATTTCTGATTCACGGGATGATGCACATTCAGCCGTGCGTGGTGGCCATGAGCGGCGCCACCGCCGGAATGCTGTGCTGCCGGGTCAACGTCGACCACGCGCTGGAAAAAATCGAATGGAGCACGCTGTTCTTCTTCACCGGTTTGTTCATTGTCGTCAACGGCGCCGACCATGCCGGAGTCATGGCTTATTTCGGCTCGCTGCTGAAGTTCACCCATCACTGGAATCCGTTGCTGGTGATCCTGCTGGTGATGTGGATCAGCGGCATCGGCGCCGCCATAACCAACAACGTGTCGTACACGGCGGCGATGGTGACGATTATCGCCGCCTTTCTGCATCAGGCTCCGCTGTTTCAGGGCAACCTGGAAATACAGCATCTGATGTGGTGGGGACTGGCGTTGTCGGTCTGTCTGGGCGGCAACGGAACACTGGTCGGCGCGGCCGCCAACCTGGTTACCGCCGGAATCGCCGGCAAAGCGGGAATTCATATCAGCTTCCGGGACTATCTGCGTTACGGGGCGCCGGTAACGCTCGGGACCATGATTGTCGCTTCGCTCTATATCATCGGGAGATATTTCCTGCTATGCCACTAAAAGAAGCCGCCATTGACTGCCGGGTCCTGCGCGAAGCCGACCCGGCCGCCGTGGAATTGCTGTACCGGGAAGCCGGCTGGTGGGAAGCCGGCTTTACGCCGGATTTCATCCCGCCGCTGGTGCGCGGCTCGTTTCGCTTCGTCGGGGCCTTCAATGCCGTCGGGGCCATGATCGGCATGGGCCGGGCCATCAGCGACGGCTGCAGCGACGCCTATATTCAGGATATCGTCGTGGCCCGGGCGTACCGCCGGTCCGGAATCGGACGGCGCATCGTCGCGCTGCTGGTGGCGGAGCTGCACGCCGCCGGCGTCGACTGGATCGGGCTGATCGGCGCACCGGGAACGGAAAAATTTTATTCCCGACTGGGATTTGCCCCGATGCCGGATTATATTCCCATGCTTCACCAGTCCGCCGGTCCGGAGCCGCGCCGAACGCGGCCGTTAAACCGGGCGGAAAATAAAAAAACACCGGCATAAGCATTAAGAAGGCAAATCATGACTGCAACCTTTGCCGACTTCCGAAAAGTCGGCCTGAACGACCGTGATCAAATCCGGCAGTATCTTTTCCGCTATCAGTCGATGAGCTGTGAACAGAACTACTGCAATATGTTCAACTGGAGTCCCGAATATCGCTATCACTGGCTGATCGCCGACGACCGCCTGTTGGTTCGGCTGGACGGGGAACAGGTGCTGATGTTTCCCTGCGGCAAATTCATGCCGCCGGAACAACTGCGGCGCTGGTCCGACCTGCTGCGCGAACAGGGTTGGTCCGGGGAGATTTATGACGTTCCCCCCGAATACCTGGCGTATTATCCCGACTATCGGCGTTACTTCACCGCGACTTCCGACGCCGACACCTGGGATTACATTTACGTCACGGAAAAACTGTACACGCTGGCCGGGCCGAAACTGCGCAAAAAACGTAATCACCTGGCCCATTTCGAACGCGAATTTCCCCATTGGCTGGTCCTGCCGCTGAATGACGACACCGTCGGCGAATTCGAACAATTCGTGGCCGGCTATTATGGCGACATCCGGCCGGAACACCTGCCGGAAGACGATTATACCGCCCTGGAAAACGGCCTGGAATTCTATGCCTATACCGGACTCGAAGGACTGGCGCTGCACAACAGCGACCGAGTCGTCGCCATCGCATTGTTCAGTCGTCAGAGCGACGACACCTACACCGTTCATTTCGAAAAATTCGACCGCACCATTCCCGGCGCCTCTCAGATGATCAATCATCAGACGGCCGCGCATCTGCGGTCGCGGTGCCGTTATCTCAACCGCGAACAGGATATGGGGCTGCCCGGACTGCGCCGCGCCAAGCATTCCTACGATCCGGAATTCATGCTGCAGGACTACCGACTGATGCCGCGGGACTGAAACCGGACCTTGAGTCGGAAACGGCCGGAGACGGCGAAACCGGCCCGGAACGGCGCCGGCACATTCACCATATCGCCATCCTCATGCCGGTTCGACGAATCGGGTCATACAATCAAAAGACCGATCATGGCGGCCAGTTCACTGCTTTCATAGCAGGCCCAGGCCACCGGCAGGCTGATTCTGCCGATGGTTCGGTCCGCCTTGTGTTTCCACAGAAATACCGTGAGCAGCACCAACGCCGCCGGCATGATCACCGCCTGCGGCGACAGACGCGTCCAGAGCAGCATCACCACCGGCAGGGTCAATATCACCGCCGCCGCCAACGGCAGCCAGGCCCGGAACGACATCGGCGGCGTCCCGGAACCGACGGTCGTCATGTTACCGCCGACATCATTGCCGCAAGCCTCATCGCCGCACAACAACAGCACCGATCCGGTTTCCGCCAACATGGTGACCGCCGCTACCAGCAACCCGAAATCACACAACAGTTCGGCATCGGTTTTGATGCCGCCGACCAGAAATTTGGCAATCATCATATACAGTACCAGCAACTTCGCCGCCAGCAGGAAAAAGGTGATGCACATCCCCTGCGGACTCGGCACCACCGCATCACGGGTAGACATAATCCGGGCCGCCCGCTCCGGATGACAAACCGCCTCGGTACAACGACAAAACGCGTCGATCCGCCGCCAATGCGTCGCCTTTTCAATAATCAGACAAAACATCAGGGGGAAAAGCACCTGCGTATAAACCGGATCGAGATTCCGGACGGAGGTGATCAGAAACAAAAACGGCACCAGCACCAATGCCGCATTGACCAGGCCACGCAGGGGACTCAAGGCCAGACCGATCCAGCGCTCGGTCCGACTGTAATCGGTCTCCACCCCGGGATGCCGCAGAAACAACGCCATCCAGGAAACGATGCCTCGATGCCAGGTTATCATTAATTTCATCTTCTTCTATTCCTCTTATTTCCCGTTTTCCTCGCCGGAATTGGCCGTCGGTGCCGGCGAAGATGCTTTCGGAGCTGGCGCCGACGGTCGGGCCGGAGCAGTCTTTGTTTTTGCCGCCGCCGGTTGGGCCGGAGCAGTCTTTACTGCGGCAGCAGCGCCAGGTCGGGGCGGAACCGTCTTCGTCGTCGCCGCGGTGGGCACCAGCTGGTGGCGCAAGCGCTCCAGTTCCTGCAACAACCGTTTATGGGACTGCGGACCGGAAGCCGGGTTATTGGTCCCGTCCTGCTCCGCCACCCGATACAGCTGCTGCAACATGGCCAGTTTTTCCGCCGCGCCGTTGTCGCGCAGAAGTTGTTCCCGGTTTGCCGCCTTTGCGCCGGCCTGCCGGAGACTATTTTCAAAATCTTTGCGTTGGCGAGTCAGATCGCTTCGCAGTTGCCGCATATTTTTTTCATATTCCCGGTCATTGCGATCCAGGGTAGTGGTCAGTTGCCGCAACTGCCGCTGTTTTTCCTCCAGATCGTGTTTGCGCTGTTCCAGATCCAGTGCCGTCCGGTGCTGCTGCTCCGCCAGTGAACGCAAATCGCGACTGCGCTCTTCATAACGCCGGAAGAAATCCCGGCCGAGGATCGCCGCCATCACCACCAGCAGAATAAAGACCGTCGCCCATACCAGATTGTTGCGCCGGGCCTGCCGGCCCGACTGTTCGATTGTTTCCAATCGGGCATTGAGGCGACACAGTTGCTCGCCGATCAGCCGGGCGATTTCATCGGTCTGTTTTTTGGCGATCAGAGCAAATTCCCGATCTCCGGCGGCAACCGCACCCGGGACATCCGATGCCATCGGCGCTTCCGAAGCATTTACGGTATCAACGGCATCCGATGCCGCGGGTTCATTACCGTCCCCGGCAAGATGCGGTTCCGCAGCGATTTCCGGTCGAACCGGATAATTGGCCGCCAACGCGGCCTCGATCTCGAAAGAGTTCCGGTCGGCATTGCGCAACCCGGCGATTTCCCGCAACACCTTGAGCGCATGATCGGTGTACAGCTTGCGCTTGCCGCGTATTTCGTAAGTCAGATATTGGCTGTAGCGCTGCAACCAGTCATTAATGGTGGTCCGGGCAACGCCGGTCTCTTTGACCAGGTCGCTGATCTTATATTTTCCCATTCCCGTCATTTTCCATCCTTTCGCCAAACATTTCCTTAATGGCGGTAATGTCCTGCCCGATCTGCACCTTCAACGCTTCCGGCGAGGAAAAACTGCGCTCTTCGCGCAGATATTGCAGGAATTCTATTTCCAGTTTCGTCCCATATAAATTGCCCGTGAAATCGAATAAATGGACTTCCACCCGCGGTTTTTTGACATCGGCGTATTCGAACGTCGGCGACCAGCCGATATTGACCACCCCGACATAAGTCTTCCCGTCATATCGCACCCGTACGGCGTAAACCCCGCACGGCGGCAGCACCCCATAGTCCGGCTGCAGATTGGCCGTCGGACAGCCAAGGCACGACCCGGCCACATGGTGTCCGCCGCCGACCGTTCCGGAAATGGAATAGTGCCGTCCCAGCATCACGGCGGCATCGTCCAACCGTCCCGCCGCCAACGCGCGGCGGATTTCGGTACTGCTGATGAGAACCCCGTTCTGACGCAGTTCCTTCACGGCTTCGAACGCAAATTTTCCGGCCGCCGCAAAGGCCTGCAGATCCGGCGCCGAGCCTTTGCCTCCGGCACCGAAATGCCAGCCGGAACCGACACAGATGCCGCATAACCGGACCCGATTGCTGATCAGCGTGTCACGAATAAAATCTTCCGGCGACTGCGCGGCGAACTGCCGGGTGAACGGAACAGTGATCACCGCTTCGACGCCGCATTCCGCCAGCAGCTCCAGTTTTTTATAGGGCGGATAAAGCAATGCCGGCGCCTTGTCCGGACACAGCACGGTCCGGGGATGCGGAAAGAAGGTAAAGGCCGCCGGAACCGCGTCCTGCTCCCGGCTCAAACGCAACATGGCTTCCAACAACTTGCGATGCCCCAGATGGACCCCGTCGAAAACCCCGGCGGCAATAACCGTACGTGCAATGCCATGCGCCGACAACGCGCCCAGACTGGTTACTTCTATGATCTTCTTTGTCCCGTCCTGCATAATCCGTGTTTTCGTCTTTGGTGGTTTTTCTCCGGCGCGGCAAACAGGTAAAAATATATTGCCGGAGGGGAAATTTCAACCATCGTTTATATAAAGAATGAAACCATGCGGCCGGATCAGGAAACGCGGCGAATCGAGCGGAGCAGCCGCTGTCCGAGTTCGCCGGAAATATCCGCCGCCACGCCGGCAGGCAGAAAACCCTCGGCGGCAAGCTCGTCCACCGTATTCTTCTCCGCATCGAGCACATACCGCAGCAGGGATTCGTTCATAATCATATCCGTCAATTCCGGCTCTTCCTTTCTCATGGCCATCACCCGAGCATCGATTTCCGCAATTACCTCCCGGTAATAGTTCCGGCACTCATCCAGTTGTTCCCGATGTCCCGCCACAAAACGGGAAAAACAATCCAGCATCCGATGGATTCCGGCCACCGCCGTCCGAATGGCAAATGATTTTTCCAGATCGCGGGACATACTGCGGCGCAATAACTTCCGATAGAGTACTCCCGACGGCAGATGGCGGGAGCAAAAACGGAAGAACCAGCGCTCGGCCCGGAAGTCGAACCCGTTGCTCCGCATCGACTCGGGCGGATTGACCGCACTTTCCACGATAACAATATGCCGCTCCGTCACATTGAGCAGTTCACGATAGGTGACCGGCGTAATCAACCGCCGTTCGGCCAGATCGCAGTAACAACTCTTCGCCGCCGCCATGGACCGCAGCCAGAGGTGGCGCATGAAGGCGTCGTCCGCCGGACCGAGCGCCAGATGATGTTCATGCAACCGCTGCTCCGTCTCATGCTCCAGATCCCGGTATTCCCGCCGATATCGCCGGTACAGACTCCGCCGGAACAGATACGCGGTCTTGAGTTTCTTCAGCCGCCGCCGGGCATGCCGCACCGATAACAACCGCGCCCAGATATAGGCGCCGCGAATAACCGGCTCCATCCGATCCATTTTAAACCATGACATGATCAGCCGAACCGTAGTACCCTGCGCCAGCAACGTGAAAAGGATCACCCCGAGGGTAATGCTGATCAACATGCCGCGGCCGTGAAACCCGGCGGGCAGACTGAGCACCAATGCCATCGGCACGGCGCCGCGGAGCCCGCCCCAGAAAATCACCGTCTGATATTTCCAGTCGATGGCATCCCGGCGACGCAACATGCCGATAATCGGACACAGCCCGTAGACGACAATGGCCCGGGCCACGATTATCGCCAGCACGGCAAATCCGATATAAATCAACAGCGGACGATAGTTATGAAGATCGACCAACATGATTTCCTGGGTAAATCCCAGCAGCAGAAAAATAAAGCTGTTGGCGGCAAACGACATGAATTCCCAGAACTGCTCGACGTAGCGCTTGACGTCGGCGGAAAAATGCGTGCTCCCGTAATAGTTGAACACCACCCCGGCGCCCACCGCCGCCATCACCCCGGAAACCCCGAACACCTTGTCCGCCACAATAAACGCCGTATAAGCCACAATGGTTGACAGGGCGATCTGCAGCAACGGCTCGCCCATGGCCCGGGCGATAATCAGAATCATCACCGCCCCGATCACCGCCCCCACCAGCAACCCGGCCAGAAACACCCAGATAAACTCCAGCGTCCCGCCGATACAGGTTTCCAGCCGAATGGCCAACCCGGAAAAGGCAATGCCCTTGATGATATTGAACATCACAATGGCCGTAGCATCGTTGAACAGACTCTCGCCGTCCACCAGCAACGTCAGACGTTTGGGGGCGCCGATCTCCTTGAACAGGGCAATCACCGCCACCGGGTCGGTGGCGGAAATCAACGCGCCGAACAGCATCGCCGCCGCCAGATTGAGCGGCGTCGTCAGATACATGACCGCGCCGACCACCAGCGTGGAGATCACCAGTCCCGGCGCCGCCAGCACCATCGTCGGCACAATATTGCGCATCATGCCGCGGGTATCGATATGGACCGCAGCCTCGAAGATCAACGCCGGCAGCAGAATATACATAATCAGGTCGGGCGTCAGCCGCACCCCGGCCGTGTCGATGCCGAAACGAGCACAACCCAGCGACAACCCCAAGCCGACCACAACCAGCCCGATGGTGTAGGGAAACCGCCACTTCTTCAGCACGATCGCCGCCAGGGATGCCGTGAAAAGCAGCATTACGACAATGAGTACGGCCTGGGCCATAATGACCTCCTTTTTAACCTGAAATTTGCCTGACTGCCATGCTTGGGTTCCAGCGCCGGAAATCCGCCGGAAAAAATAAAAACCGTCACCGTACCTCCATCCCCCCTCCGATTACCGGCGTCTGGAGCAACTTAACCCGGTCCCGTCGTTTTCTCAAGTCGCAAGTGATATTTTTTCCCGTTTTCAACGCTGCCGTTCCGCCTCGCCGTCCGGTTTTGTCGGGATTATTCACAATGTTTGCCGTCGGAGTGTTTATTTTTTGCGCAAATGAGGTTATACTATGAAAAAGAAGTTATCGGCAGGCGGCAAACACGGACGGGATGCTTCCATTTCCGGGCGACCGCCGGCGGTTTCTTTTTGCAAAAGGAACGCCGTCATGTATATTATCAGGGAAATATACGGATAATCCGGCCCCGAGGCCATCTTATCCTCTTGTCGCGTAGTCGGAATCGGCCGGAAACGGAGCCGGTTCTTTCGGGAGTCAGCAGCAGAAAATTTTTGACGAATGAGAGTATCATGCAAATCGAACAGCAGGACAACGGCAATATCGTCATATTGATGATCGAAGGGCAACTGGTGGCCAACAACGCCTATCTACTCAAAAATCAGTTCAATCGCCTGATCACGGAAAAACCGGATTTTGTCATCGACCTGGCCCGGATGGATTATATCGACAGCACCGGACTCGGCGCTCTGGTCTCCTGCCTGCGCAGTGCCACGGAAAATAAAGGCACCATCAAAATCTGCTGTCTGCAGAACAAACCCCGCATGTTGTTCGACATCACCAAGGCCTATAAAATTTTTGATATTTACGAAACCCGGGAGCAGGCGGTGGCTTCCTTTGCCGGTAATTAACCCGGAGGACAAACGGTGAGAATGAATATCAACCTGCTGGCCGTCGATGACGATAATCTGGGGCTGTTCCTCCTTCAGGAAACCCTGAAACCGGAAAATATCGCCGTCACCACCTGCACCAATGCCAATGATGCCGTCCGGCTGCTCAAGAGTCAGAAATTCGACATCGCCATCATCGACGTGCTGATGCCCGGCATCGACGGTTTTTCGCTGCGGCAGCTGATCCGCGAATTCGACAAGACCCTGCCGATCATTTATCTCACCGCCATGGTGGACACGCTGGACAGCAATCTGCTGGAGAAAATCGCCGAGGACAAATGGACTTATTACATGAAGAAACCGTTTGTCCGGGCCGATCTGTTGAAACACATCCGCAACGCCGTGGAGGCCCGCAATGTCGAAGCCCAGACCCAGAAATACTACAACGACCTGGAAAAAGGACTGACGCTGGCCGCGGAGGTGCAGAAACTGCTGCTGCCGGACTGGGTCAGAATCGAAGACAATCTGATGCTGTCGTCGCTGTACGAACCGCAACGCAAAGTGAGCGGCGATATTTTCGATCTGATCAAGCTCAACGACCAGAAGTATTTTCTCTTCATCGCCGACATCGCCGGACACGGCATCCAGGCGGCGCTGAGCATGAGCGCCATTCAGTCCGTCAATCGCATGCTGGTCGCCCAGAATGGTGCCGGACTGCGAACCCATTCCATTCTCAACCGCCTGAACGAAGTGTTCTGCACCGAACTGGGCAATGACAATTACATGACCTGCGCCGTCGCCATCCTGGATTTCAAAATCAACCGGATGGAGTACTACAGCGCCGGTCACCCCAGTCTGCTCATCTACGATCCCGATACCGGCAAAATTCATGACTTTGAAACCGATGACGCCGGCGGCATCCCGATGGGGTGGGACAAGGATTATGTCTATGGCGAAGACGGCGTGATCTATTACGACTTCAAACCCGACAGCATCTTTTTTGCCCTGACCGACGGTATTTTCGAAATCCGCAACCCCAATGACGAAATGCTGGGCATGGACAAACTGGTTGAACTGCTGGAAAATATCCTGCCGCAGGAAAAATCGGTGTTGGCCCCCTACCGCATCCGAGCCGCCATCGACCAGATGGGCTACTCCAAACCGGAAGACGACATCTGTCTGCTGATGCTGCGTCAGGGACGGATTCAGGATCAGTACGAGCCGTTCGACATCATCCGCTGCATTCCTCCCGTCTTTGCCGACGTCATCGCCACCAGCATGGATTGCGAAGCCATGGTCACCAAATATGCCGCCGGTTTCGAAAAGGGCATTGAAACCGAATTCCTGCTCAATGAGTTTTTGAATAATATCATTATTCACGGACTGGACAACCGGCAGCAGGCCCGTCCGGCGATATTCATCCGCATCCGGGCCGAAAAGGAACGGATTGTCATCCAGATTATGGACAAGGGGAAAAAATGGGAATATCATCCGGATGCCAGAAGCGCGGAAGAATATTTTCAGGAAGTCAATGAAAAACTGGCCGGCTCCGGACGCGGCATGGCCATCATCCGCTCCATTGCGACGGAAATCACCCGGAACCACTATGGCGGCCTGAACGAAACGGTTTTTGTCATCAGCCTGAAATGAGGAGTTGCCGATTATGCCCGCGGTCAGCATTGTCATGCGTTCGAGGAATGATATGCCGTTGATCGCCGCTGCTCTGGCGGCGGTGTCCCGACAGCATTTCCGCGATTTTGAACTGCTGAATGTGGATTGTGCGTCCGACGACGGCACCGTCGAGGAAATCCGCCGTTACAATCCGGCCGGCCCGATCGCCATTCCTCCCGGTTCATACGTGCCGGGCCGGGTGCTCAACGCCGCGATCGCCCGCTGTTCCGGCCGCATCATCGTCTTCAACAATTCCGACTGCATCCCGCAAAACGAGAC
>JAQUZV010000176.1 GCA_028691155.1 Victivallales bacterium | reverse complement strand
TTTCCATCGTAAAATAAAGCTTCGGCAGATCGTTCATTTTCCCTCCAGGTTTGGTCGCCCGGAGTTTAAGATGAACCCTCTGCCTCTTTTTTCATCCCCCAGAATTAAAAACTTTTGAAATTACCTCGTTTGTCGTTAAACAAATCAATCTGGAAACAGGCCCTTTTTCAAGCCCATTTTTCAATTGTGCGCAATTTATCGGACGTTATCGCCCGCATTGTCAATTGCCGGGTAAGTTTTGGAATTACCCCCGCATAAAAAATAGTTTTATGAAAATATTTTGAACGGTTCGCCATATTTGCATGAAAGACAGATAAAAACGTCTAATAAACCCACCTGCAAGGCAGTTAAAGGTCTAAGCTCAAAGCCGAAATCGAGGCGCTTAATCCTGAAACGCTGAGAAAGTAAAATCAAACAAGATGCTATTAAAAACCGGAAAAACGGGAAAAATCGTAAAATTCCCTTCCTGAAAAAACGCTAACCTCTCGCAGTAACTCCTGGACAAAGTTCGAAAAACACACGTTTTGACACGTTTTTAACCCAGTCCACTTTACCGCTACACAAACTCCGGAAGGGATTTTTAACGGTTTTTGAGCGGTAAGTTATTGATTATAAGGCGTTAAAAAATTAAAATAAATTCCCCGAAAAAATCGGGTCGCGACCCGAACTTGCAGAGAGAAAGCTCTTAAACAGAGAGAAAACAGCGGATTTATGCCTTTCACTTGGAGTCCCTCCGGAAATACCGAAATTCGTATATCCTTTTGACACAACGGGATATGCGTTATAAGAGCTTGTGGCAGAGAGGCATGAATAAAAAATAAAATGGTACCCGGGAGAGGAATTGAACCTCCGACCAAAAGTTTAGGAAACTTCTGCTCTATCCACTGAGCTACCCGGGCCTATATAAGGCAAAGCCGTAACCGATGCTATTCTAACATCGAAACCGGAATTTTCAACCGCGCTGTCCCGAAATATTATGACACTTGTCATGACCAAAGGAAAAAATCGGCGACGGAAATGTATTCAATGCTTGTATTTTAGGCGACGGCAGGATTTATTACCTTAACTTACAATTGGGGAGTTCATTTATGATTATCGTCAACACCGAAAGTATTCCGGGACGGAAAATCGTCGCGGTCAAGGGAATGGTCCAGGGGAACACCGTTCGTGCCAAGCACATTGGACGGGATATTGCGGCTTCGCTGAAAAACATTGTCGGCGGGGAACTCAAAGGATATACCGAATTGTTGATCGATTCCCGGCGTCAGGCCGTGGCACGGATGATTGCCCAGGCGGAAGAACTGCAGGCCGATGCCATCGTCAACGTTCGCTTCGCCACCAGTTCCATCACCGCCGGAGCGGCCGAATTGTATGTTTACGGTACTGCCGTGGTTGTGGAATAACCGGGAGAATCGATCATGACGCATCACGAGATGGGTGAGATCATTGCCGCCATATTGCAATGGGGGGTCTTCATCGGTTTGCTGGTACTGGCCTGTGCCAGTGGAATGATTGTCGATTATCGCCGCAGGAAGTATTTGGAAACCAAAGAAGAAGAGTTTCGCGACCTGTCCTTTTCCACCGTTAAGACACCGCCGCCCGGCTGGGAAAATGCGGATCCCGCACTGGTGACCGGTTCGGTGGTTATTGCCAATAACTATTTCAAGGGTTTCATGGCGAGTTTGCGGAATATTTTCGGCGGTGAAATGAAATCGTACCGGACTTTGTTGGATCAGGCCCGCCGGGTGGCCATCATCCGCATGTTGGAGGAGGCCCGCCAAATGCAGGCGGAAACCGTGATCAATGTTCGGCTGGAAACCGCTTCGATCCAGGGTAATAACCAGCGCAAAGGCTCTGCCGGCGTGGAGCTGATTGCTTACGGAACGGCGTTAATCCGTCCCCACTGAGTCCATGCGTCGGGACTACTTCTCGATCAGAGACGAGCCGGCTTTGCATCCGGAGTGTTGCCGGGAAAAGGATGCGGCGGAGGCGCCGTACGGGGCGGAACAGGTTGCTTCGGCGGCGGAACGGGTGCGGAATTCGATTCACAGCGAACCCGATCAGCCCGACGCCATGGCCGGTTATCGCGACTGGCTGGTGCGGGAAGAACAGCAGCTTAACTCCGGCAAGGTGTGGGCGGCAACCTTGATGGCCGGGGTTGTCGGGGGGATTCTGGCCATTCCCGGGGTTTTTCTGGCTTCGGGTCAGGGGGTGACTTTTCATCTGATTTATCTCATCGTTTTCGGACCGGTTATCGAAGAATTCATGAAGCAGTCCGGCATGATCTATCTACTGGAAAAACGCCCCGCCATGGTTCGTTACAGCTGGCAGTTTCCCGTGGCGGCGATTTTGGCGGCCGGTATTTTTGCCGTCGGAGAAAATCTGCTCTATCAATATTTCTATTTGTCCGCATTGCGGGAAGAGGAATTGGTCGGGACGATGCGGTTCCGCTGGCGCATCTGCACGGCGCTGCATGTATCATGTGCGCTTGTCGCCGCCATGGGGCTGCGACGTTCGTGGCGGCTTCACCGGCAGGAAGGACGACCGTGGACGATGAGCGATGCCTATGGCTTGTTTACGGTTGCCATTATTATTCATGGGGGATATAACCTGTTGGCGGCAACCGGGATTATCGCGCCGTGAGGCGGCGGTGTTCCGGGATGCGATCAAACTTTGCCGTCTCGGATAAAACCGCAATCAGCGGCGGCCAAAACGCTTTTCCAGTTCGGCCAGGGAAATGTTGATTACCGTCGGACGACCATGCGGGCAGGAGAACGGTAATTCGCATGCCGCCATCTGGTGCAGCAGCGATTGTGCTTCTTCCGCCGTCAGCGGATCATGGGCTTTGACGGCGGCAATACAGGCGGCCCGGGCAATAACCGCCGGATCCGTGGTACGACCGGGCGCTTCATGCTCGATCAGATCCGTCAGCAGGTCGCGGATAACGCCGCCGGCGTTGTTCTGATGCAGTGACGCCGGAATGGCGTTGACCAGAATCGTATTTTGCCCCAGCGGTTCCAGATCGAAGCCCAGATGCAGAAAGGTGTCATGGTTGTTGGTCACGAACATACTTTCCGGCCGGGAAAGCTCCATGGTAAGCGGCAGCAGCAGCTGTTGGCGGGCATGGTCCGTGCCGCTTGCCCGGAGCAGCCGTTCATAAAGAACCCGTTCGTGGGCGGCATGCTGGTCGATCACCACCAGACCGTTGGCGGCTTCGGCCAGAATGTAGGTCCGATCCAGAATGCCGATGATCCGCAGATCGCCGACGTGTTCGAATGTTGCGGCAACCGCCGTCTCGCCGGTTGCCGTGGCCGGAAATACCGCGCCATACACTTCATCGCCGCCGGAGTCCGATTCCGGAGCCGGAACCCGAACGTGATAGATATCGGCCGTCGATTCGTTGCGTCCGGATGGCGATTCCGTGGTGGCGGGGAAGTCGAATTCCGGTTCCTCTTCCCGGGGATAATAACTGACGGCGGCTCCCTGCAGCAGTGCTTTGAGCGGCAAAGAGGCATCGACCGACAACGTGGGCGCGTCCGACTGCTGCAGCACCATGGCTACCGCCGTGGCCACCGCATGTTCGATATGACGGTGATTGTGAAACCGCACTTCGCGCTTGGCGGGGTGAACATTGACATCGACCATTGCCGGCGGCATCCGCAGAAAGAGAATCACCGGCGCAAAACGTCCTTTTTCCACCAGCGACCCGTAACCGTTGCGGATACCGTTGAATACCGCCGGAGCTTCGACCGGGCGGCCATTGACAAAGATCCGCTGTTCGCGCCGACTGGTGCGGGTATAACCGTGCCGGGCAATGTAGCCGGTGACGGTGACTTCTCCGTCCGAATAATCCACTGGCAGCATGGCGCCGGCAAACTCCTTGCCGAAATAGGTGGTGAGCCGGGGGGACAAGGTATCGTGTCCGGGCGAGGAAAATACCGTTCGTCCGTCCATATGCAGTTCGAAGGAAATGGCGGGGTAGGGCAATGACAGCAACATTACCGTATCCTGGATGTGTTTCTCTTCGGTTCCCCGGGTGCGCATGAATTTTTTCCGGGCCGGGGTGTTGAAAAAGAGGTCGCGGACGATGATTTCGGTGCCGGGCGCACAGCCTTTGGGCGCGGCGGCAATGGCTTTGCCGCCGTGAACCAGCACCTCCATCCCTTCGCGGGATTCGTGGCGGCGGGTCCGCAGGGTAAAGCGGGAAATGGCGGCGATGCTGGGGATGGCCTCGCCGCGGAAACCGAAGGTGACGATATTGAAGATATCGGTATCGGTGTGGATTTTGCTGGTGGCATGAGGTTCGATGCACAACATGGCATCATCCTGATCCATGCCGCCGCCGTTGTCGGTAACCACAATCGATTTCATGCCGCCGTCTTCAATGGCCACGACAATTTTGTCGGCGCCCGCGTCAATGGCGTTTTCCACCAGTTCCTTGACCACGGAGGCGGGACGTTCAATTACCTCTCCGGCGGCAATTTTATTGCAGATGTTTTCCGGAAGAACACGAATAATACTCATGGCAGCAAACCTTTCTCGCGACGGAACGAATCGACGTTATGCCGTGCTCCGCGAATAATCTTTTGAAATTCCGGACGATTGCGGATCGCATCGAAACAATGGTCGCCGGAAACGAAGAGAATCAGCGGTCCCAGGAGTTTGGCCGCGGCGGCAAACTGTTGTATCGCCCGGTCATAATCGCCGTTCAATGTCATAATCCCGGCCTGATTGATCAGGATTTCCGGCGAATCCGGCGCCAGTTCGGCGGCGCGGTCAATATGAGTCAGTGCTTCGCTGAAGCATTTTTGCCGGGTCATCACCGCGGCCAGATTATTGTAGGCGGTGGCATGGTAAGGAGCACAATGCAACTGACGGCGGAAAATATGTTCGGCTTCGCGATAGCGTCCCTTGAAATACATGATCTGACCCAGAATGGTCATGGCCTTGATATTGTCGGGAGCAAAAATCAGCACCAGACGAATTTTGTTTTCCGCCTCTTCGATGTTTTTGTTTTCCAATTCCCGCATGGCCTCATCGATCATCGGCAATAACTCTTCCCGCGGGATATGGCCATGGCGGTATATGGTGCGGGAAGTAGATTTTTCCGGTTCCCGGCGGCCGGCGAACGATTGGAGAATATCTTCC
>JAQUZV010000175.1 GCA_028691155.1 Victivallales bacterium | reverse complement strand
AGCCCCACCGACAACGCGCGAAGATATTTTTCCTTCTGTTCCGGACTTTCCACCAGATGGTAAAGCGCCGCCAAACCGGCGGGAGAGATTTTCCCCAGCAACTCCCCTGCCGTCCCCCGTTCCTCCGGTTCGATGATCTTGCTGCCGCCATGTGCCGCCTGATAACGCTTCTTCAACAGCGACAACACCTGATCGGCCAGCTCGAGGCACTGGGTAATGCGGTAGCTGGATACTTTGTAATAAAGCGGAACCTTGCTGCGGGCCTCCTCCTGCATCTTCCTGGTGGCGGCCAGATCTTCGAACGGAAACTGGATATCGGCAAAAATCGTATTGGGCGCCCGCTGGTTCGGGACCGGAGAAAATTCTTTGACATCGTCCCGCCGCAAGGTCAGAATGGCCACGCACACACACCAGACCGCGATCAGCATGACCACCGCCAGAAAAGTTGAACGCTCGACCGCCGTCGCCAGCGTATTATCCTGAGTCAGGCGCTTCCGGGTCCCGATATACCCCTTCCGCCCCAGCATCCGTTGGTTGCGGCGGCGGGAAATGAAAGAACGCAGGAAAGAAATCATGATTTTTTCTTGCCTCCACGCGTCTCATAGGCGCTGATGATCTTTTCCACCAGAGCATGGCGCACCACATCCCGTTTGGAAAAAGTCACAAATCCGATCTCCCGAATGCCTTTCAACACCTCCCGGGCTTCCGTCAGGCCGGAAACCTGCTGCTCCGGCAAATCGGTCTGGCTCGGATCCCCGGTAATGACACACTGGGAATCGAATCCCAAACGGGTCAGGAACATCAGCATCTGATCGGAGGTAGTGTTCTGGGCCTCATCGAGGATGACAAAGGCGTCATTCAACGTACGCCCGCGCATAAATGCCAGCGGCGCCACTTCAATCACGTTTTTGGCGATCAACTGGGCGGCTTCATCGAAGTCCAGCATGTCATACAACGCATCGTAAAGCGGCCGCAGGTACGGCATGATCTTTTCTTCCAGATTGCCGGGCAGAAAACCCAACGCTTCGCCGGCCTCCCGGGCCGGACGGGTCAGAATAATGCGACGGTAGTTGCCCTGCAGCAGTTCGGACACCGCCATGGCCATGGCCAGATAGGTTTTCCCGGTTCCGGCCGGACCGATGCCGAAAACAATATCCCGGCTGTGGATACGATCAACGTATTCCAACTGCGCCCGCGACCGCGGCACAATATCGCGCTTCTTCGATCCGACCTTGATCCGATGCGAATAAAGCCGTTGCAGGTCGTGTCCGCCATCCCGACGGAACTGCTCGACCGCGTGTTCGAAATCGCGCTGCTCCAACAAATTATCGCGCAACTGATAAATACGGACCAGTTCCCGGAAAAAATTTCTGGCCAGATCCAGCGCCTCCCCGGACTCGGCTTCGATCCTGATCCAGGGATCACGCGCCGTCAGCCGTACGGAACATAACTCCTCCACCACCCGCAGATTCCCGGTAATATTCCCGGCCATGATGCCGTTCAGAGTAACGCCGTTTTCCAGAAATATTTTTTCTTCTTCGTTCATCGACGCCGGCGGTATCAGAGCACCGGAATAACCAGAACGGTTCCGACGCGCAATTTGTTCGGATTCGTAACCTTATCCTTGTTGGCATCCAGAATGACACGCCATTTCGAGGCCTTACCATAGAATTTCCGGGCAATGCCTCCCAGGGTATCGCCCTTGCCTACAGTATAGGATTCCGGTTCTTCCTTGACCGGAGCCGCTGCAATCGGAGTGCTCAATTCCGGTTCCGGCTCCGACATTTTTTCATCAAAGGTCTGAATGGACGGAGCTTCGGCCGGTACCGCAGTCATCGCCGGCGCCGCCTTTACCGGCGGATTTTCCGGAACCGGAGCGGCCGGAACCACCTCCGACTGCTGTTCCACCGGCGGAATGGTCTTGGCCGGAGTCCAGCTCGGATAAGATTTTTTCACATACCCTTCCCAGCGTGTTTCCTTCTGCCCGTAAGGGCTTTGTGCCAACTGGGGACCACAGCCGTATCCGAGCAGCGCGAAACCCAGTGCCGCCAACCAGACTTTGTTCATTTTTCTCATCCTTTTTTTGGTTCAATCCCCGAAACGCTTCAGGATCAGGGCACCGTTATGACCGCCGAACCCGAGATTACTGTTGATCGCATATTTGATCTTCTTTTCCCGCACCGCATTCGGAACATAATCGAGATCACAGGCCGGATCGGGAGTTTCATAATTGATCGTCGGCGGAACCACCCCGTTCTTCAGCGCCAAAGCACAGGCAATGGTTTCAAAACCGCCGGCGGCGCCCAGACCATGCCCGGTCACCCCTTTGGTACTGCTGACCCAGGTCTTGTAGGCATGATCGCCCAACGCCTGTTTAATCGCCATGGTCTCGAACTTGTCGTTCAATTCGGTACTGGTCCCGTGCGCATTGATGTAGTCGATGTCGGTCGCCGTAATGCCGGCATGATTCATGCCATTGACAATCGCCCGCGCCATGCCGCGGCCTTCCGGATGCGGCGAAGTAATATGATAAGCATCGCCGGTACAACCGTAACCGACAATTTCCGCCAAAATGACGGCGCCGCGCTTTTTCGCATGTTCCAGCTCTTCGAGCACCAGCACTCCCGCCCCTTCGGACATGATGAAGCCGTCGCGCCCGGCATCAAAGGGCCGGCTCGCATGCAACGGGTCGTCGTTGCGCGTACTCATCGCCTTCATGGAACAGAACCCGGCCATGCCGATCTGAGTGATCGAAGACTCCGAACCGCCGGTCAACATCAGGTCGGCATCATCACGTTTGATCATCCAGAAAGCTTCCCCGATGGAGTGACAGGCCGTAGCACAGGCGGAAACAATCCCCATGTTGGGCCCCTGCGCATTGTAACGCATGGCCAGCGCGCCGGAATTGATGTCGATAATCATCATCGGAATCAGCAACGGCGAAATCCGGGACGGTCCCTTGTTGATCAGCGTTTCGATTTCACTGGTCAGGGTTCCGAGACCGCCGATCCCGCTGCTGACCACCACCCCCATCCGGGCCGGATCGACGGCGTCTTCGACGTTTCGCGGCAATCCGGCACTGCTGATGGCTTCATCCGACGCCGCCACGGCATATTGCGTAAAGAGATCCAGACGTTTGGCTTCTTTTCTGGACATGTACTTCTCGACCTCGAACCCCCTCACTTCCCCGCCGATTTGGGTCCGGTATTCACTCGGGTCAAAGCGGGTAACCCGGCTCAGGCCGCAACGGCCTTCCAGCAAAGCGCTCCAGAAATCGGCGACATTATTCCCGACACATGAAATCACGCCAGCACCGGTTATAACTACACGTCTGTCAGTCATTTATAACCTCTTTTCCGGTTAATAAAAAAGATGGGTCACTCCATAATCGGTGAAATGACCCATCCGTATAAAACCACTGAAACGATTACGCCTGTTTCGATTCAATATATTTGATGGCGTCACCGACGGTAGTCAATTTTTCCGCGTCTTCGTCGGGAATATCGGAACCGAATTCTTCTTCCAGCGCCATAACCAGTTCCACCTGATCCAGAGAATCGGCGCCCAGGTCTTCGATAAATTTCGCATCTTCAACAACCTGATCCTCGGAAACACCCAGCTGTTCAACAACGATGGCTTTTACTTTATCTGCGATTGAAGACATTTAATATGCTCCTGTTTTTTTGTTTGCTTTTTATTCTTTTTTAGTCTTATTCAGTCTTATCAACTTTCATACAATGCGACTACTTGTCGCAAAAATCAAATTAAAAACGCATTATTGCCGCGTTTTTTTCCAAATTACATCAACAATCCGCCGTCAATGTTGATCACCTGCCCGGTCACATAGTCGGAATCCGGACTGCACAGGAAATAGACCACATTGGCCACGTCCGCCGGCGTTCCGGCACGCTTCATCGGCACCACCGACATAAACGCGTCCGTAGCCGCATGCGACAGCTGCTTGGTCATATCGGTCATAATATAACCCGGCGCCACGGCATTGCAACCGATGTTCCGCGACGCGAATTCCTTGGCCGTCGTCTTGGTCAAACCGATCACCCCGGCTTTCGACGCGGAGTAGTTCGCCTGCCCGGCATTGCCCATCCGGCCCACCACCGAAGCAATGTTGACGATCTTGCCGTATTTGTTCTTCATCATCGGACGAATGGCCGCCTTGGTAAAATTGAACGTCCCCTTCAGGTTGACGTTGAGTACCATATCCCATTCTTCTTCGGACATCCGCAACATCAGATTATCGCGGGTCACTCCGGCATTGTTGACCAGAATATCGATCCGACCGAATTCTTCCACCACCGCCTTGACCGTGGCTTCCGCATCGGCGAATTTGGCCACATTGGCCGCAAACGCGGCGGCTTCCACGCCCTTGCCCTTGAATTCGTCCACCGTCTGCTGCGCCACTTCCAGCATGATGTCGACAATCGCCAGCTTGGCGCCTTCTTCCGCCAGCCGTTCACAGATCGCCTTGCCGATCCCACGCGCTCCCCCGGTTACCAGGGCCACCTTTCCTTCCAGTCTCTTCGCACATCCCATAAATCATAATCCTTCCAGTTAGCGGTTACAACAGGATCGGCCGGCACCGACCGGCACCTTGCCGCCGCCACTTTCCCGGACAGCGGCCCGATCCCCACCACGGCAACCCTTCCTTGGCCTATTCGACCGAAAAAGCCGCCAGTTGTTTGGCCGTACCGATATTGAACGTCGGCACGGAACTGTCTATACGTCGCATCAGTCCGGTCAGAACCTGCCCCGGGCCAAATTCAATCACCGCATCACCGCCGCGCCCCAGCAACGCCCGAATGCAATCATCCCAGCGCACGCTCCCGGCCACCTGCCGGACTAGATTGCGGCGAATTTCCGCCACCTCCCCGGCAATGACCGCTCCGGTAAAATTCTGCGCCAGCGCCGTATGCGGCACCACCATTACCGTATCATCCAGCACCGGTTGCAGCCGCACCCCGGCCCCGGCCATGAGCCGGGAATGGTACGCTCCGGCCACCTTGAGCGGAATAACCTTGCGCAACCCGCGCGCTTTCAATTCCGCCACCGCCGTCTTTACCCGCGGCGCCGCGCCGCTGATGACAATCTGGCCGGGGCAATTGTAATTGGCCACATCGATATCGCATTCCCCGCACACTTCCCGGATCACTTCCGGGTCGCCGCCGAGAACGCTGGCCATCGCCCCCGCCGTTTCGCCGCAGGCCTGATCCATCAGTTCGCCGCGGCGAGCCACCAGTT
>JAQUZV010000174.1 GCA_028691155.1 Victivallales bacterium | reverse complement strand
GACAAACAGCGCCACCACCCCCAGGCCGATATAGAAACCGGGCCGTTGCAGCTTGCGCCACAGCGTCAGCGGGCGGCGCATGAAAATCAGCGGGGTGAAAAAAAAGACCACCCCCGCCCAGCCGATGGTGTAAAAGGCCAGTCCGCAACAGGTCAGGCTGACCAGCCAGGCCAGATTCCAGTTGCCGCGTACTGCTCCGATTCGAAACCAGAGCATCCAGCCGGCAAAAAGAAACAGCACGCCGACCATGTCCGGGTAGCCGTCGACCGCTTTCTCCAGAATAATGTTGCTGCTGATGAGAATCGCCACCGCGACGGCCGCCGTGGTGGCGCCGGCGGCATGACGGGCGCTCATCCAGACCAGCAATGCCAGCAGCACCAATGCCCCCCATGACGGCAGCCGCAACGCCAGTTCCATCGGCACTTTCAGTTGATTGTGCAGCGCCGCCGCCGCCATCGGCAGCAGCGGGAACGCCTGGGGAATTATTTCTCCATGGGCCTGACCGCTGGGGGCCAGGTAATCGGTTTCCATGGCCATGGCGGCGTAACTGCTTTCGCTCCAATACAGTTCCCGGTCGCCGAGCTGCCACAGCGGATAAAACAGCAATATGGTCAGTACCAAAAACAGTACGGTCACCGTCCGGTGCGGCGTATTTTCCTCATAAATCATGATATGATGCGGAACTCCTTCAGATCCTTAGTAAAACGGTGCACATTCCCAGGTAGATCAGTGATGCGGACAGGTCGTTGCTGGTGGAGACGAACGGACCGGAAGCTACCGCCGGATCGATGTGCAGACGGTTCAGAATGATCGGCAGCAAGGTCCCGGAAAGGGCGGCAAAACTCATGGAGGTCAACATGGAGATGCCGACGATCAGACAAAGTTTTACCAGCGGATAATGCGGTGGATCGACGGCAAACCAGCGCAGATTTACCGCTACAATCAACGCGGCGATAATACCGCAGACCGTTCCCATCATGGCCCCGACCATAATTTCCCGTAGCGAGATAAACAGCAGTCGGTTCAGGTGAATTTCTCCCAGCGCGATGCTGCGGACGGTTACGGCCGTGGACTGCATGCCGGTATTGCCGCCCATCCCGAGGATGACCGGGACAAACGCCGCCATAACCGCCGCGCCATGAAGTCCGATGATTTTTCCCACCACCAGACTGACCAGCATGCCGGTAAACATGGTAATCAGCAGCCATGGCAGTCGCAACTGCACGATCCGCAACGGCGATTCGGCCCGGTGTTCGATGTCCGGGGCTCCGGACATATGGGCAATGTCTTCGGCAATTTCTTCGTCCAGCACCTCCATGACGTCGTCAACGGTAATCCGGCCGACCAGTTTCATATTGTGATCCACTACCGGCATGGCGTACAAATTGTATTTGCGGAAATCCCGGGCGATATCTTCCTGGTCCTCATCCACATAGGCGAATACCGGTTCCGACGTGATGGCATCGCGGACTTTGGCGGTGGCGGGATTGGCCAGCAGGTCGGAAATATGGACGGACCCGAGCAGACGATTGTTGCGGTCCACGGCGAAAACCATGGAGACGGGGTCGGAATATTCCGACGTGATCAGGCCGTTGATGGCCTCCTTGATGGTGGCGTCCCCGGAGACGGCGCACATTTCCGACGTCATCAGGCCGCCGCCGGAGTCATCGCGATAGTGACTGAGGTGGTGCAGCTTTTCCTGTTCCGTGGGACTCAGCCGGGTCATTACGCCGGCTTTTTCCTCGTCGCTCAGGCCATGGAAGAAGTCGACGGCATCATCGGGCGCCATGGTCTTCATCAGTTTGGCCAGACGATCCTCGGGCAGATTTTCCACTACTTCATCGACGTCGTCGGATTCCATTTCGACAATGACGTCGGAGGCCAGTTGGTTGTCGAGAATATTGAATATCTGTTTGATTTCCTCGCCGTCACAGGCGTTGAGTAAATCGGCCACATCGGCGGGATCGGTGCCGGAGAGACGGGAACGCAGTTGGTCAAACTGTTTCCTTCGCAGCAGTTCCCTGATCTCTTCGGTATTTAGTGGCTTTGCCGTCATTATGTTTTCCCCAGAAATTAAAAGATTAACTGCCGGGCCGGTATGGGGACCGGTCCCTCTTTTTCCCGATAATATAGCATCATTTAACAGCGGCAAAAGGAGAAAGCCGATTTTGTTCCGGTTTTGTTCCTGGAAAAAGGGGGGCCGGGGTGGGGAAAATAATGATTGAAACGGGAGAGAAACAGAAATCTGACCGAAGTCATAATTTATCGTATTGAAAATAGCGGGAAGAAGAGATTCAGGCCGGGAGATAAAATACGGTCGGCATCTGCCGCCGGAGCGGCAGAATGTGGTGCCGGTGAGAACGGGTCAACTGTTGTCGGCGTGTCGGGTGAGGCGGTACAGCGCCCGGAATTCCCAGGCGGACATCATGGCCAGGTGATACAGTTTGTAGGCCGGAAAGGTTTGCATAATTGCCGTAACAGCGGCTTCCGGCGCCACGGCGGCCAGTTCGGTGCCGATCTTTTCCTCTCCCGGTTCGGGCGGACCTTCCAGCAGATATTCGCTGCGATCCAACAGTTCGGAGAGGGTTGCATTCCACAATTCGTGCCGGTCTGCCGGTTTGGCGAAATTAGGGTAGATCAGCCGGATCAACTCCCGGCGGCATTGGGCCACGGCTGCCTGGGTGGCCGGAGTATCGACCGGCGGCAGGAGGTCGATAGTGGCGGCGATGCGGCGGTAGGAAAAATATTGGGCCGCACTCAAACGTTTGGCATGGCAGATGCCGTGATCATGGTGAATGGTAACGAATTTTTTCCCCCGGAAATCAAGAATGTTCATCATCGGTTGCTCCTGCTTGGTCGATGGTTGCTGCCGTTGCAATGACGGCTTCTACCACCAGCATGTTTTTGTCAACCGGGCGCAGGAAACATTTGCCGCCAGGACGCTTTGACCACGTGAGACGAGGTCGTGGCGACGACCGGCAACATTACCGGGGCGTGAACGTTTCCGGTCAGGAACGGAAGATAAAATAAACGGCGCCGAGCAGGCAGCAACCGGCCCAGAGATAGTTCCATTTCAGACCGTCATGCATGTAGAGAACGGCGAAAGGAACGAATACACTCAGGGTGATGACTTCCTGAATGATTTTCAATTGGCCCAGCGACAGACTTGCATGTCCGATGCGGTTGGCGGGAACCTGAATCAGGTACTCGAAAAAGGCGATGCCCCAACTGACCAGAATGGCCAGATAAAGCGGTTTCTGACTCAAATTTTTCAGATGGCCGTACCAGGCAAAGGTCATGAAAACATTGGACAGCAGCAGCAGGATAACCGTTTTGACGATGACAGAATTCATGATGGTAATTTCGAATATGGCGGTGTTTTCCGGGGGCGTGGCGGGTTCAGGTATATGCCGAACCCCCGTTGCGCCACGGTGACGTGAGTAGGGCGCACGGAGGTTCGTATGGTTTCCGGCTACGACGGCTTATTACTTTGAATTGCGACGCGACTTTTTATTCTTATGCGATTTTGCGGCCTGAGTCTGATACGACGCCGGGATTTTATAGTCTTCGGCCAGTTTTTGGAATTGTTCTTCCGTCAGAAATTTTTTGGCGGGAGCCAAGGCCTGGTCGATTCTGCCTTGGTACGTTTTGATTTTGGCCTGGATGGCCGCAGCATCGCCTTGACGCGCGGCCAACTCTTTGCGACAGGAAATCATCAGCCGGCGAACATTGGCAATGATCGGTTTCAATTTGGTTGCCTGTTCTTTGGTAAGCTGAAATTCCGCTTTTCGCGACTCGGTGGCCAAAGCGGGGTTCTTTTGGCCGGAAGCGTTGCTATTGTTATTTTTGGCTTGAAGCGGGAACCCGCAGCATACGATAACCGCGGCGGCAGCGATCAGTGACGATACCTTCATTTTCCTTTTTCCCTTATAAAACTTTGTTGCTTTGGAGAAGCAAAAACACTGGAAGGAAAATACAGCGTTATTATAAAAAGTCAATCGGGTTTTCACGGCGCCGGAAGCCGATTGACGGATTTGTCATGGCGATATCGACCGGGCGCATCAAAATGGCATTGTTCCGCAGCATCAACCGACCGTCAGGGGCGGGAAAGCAATGGCGGTTGGTGGTGCGGACTTGCTTTTTAGCCCGTTCGCCGTTATTTTTACCTGTGGCGATCAATGCGATAAAGGAGATGAACGCGATGAAGAAGATATTATTTCTTGGCGGCGGTTTTATTCTGGCTTTGGCCCTGTGTTCCTGCGGTTCGCTCACTCAGCATGTCGGCGGGGAAAAACTTTCGCCGGCGGCGCTGGAGTTTGCCCATCGGATGCGTGAGGAACCCAGTTGGCCGTTGATGGGGAAAACCTATGACGGTGCCTATCATGAAACCGATAAATGGTATGCCGACGTCGTGCCGTTTTTGGTGTTCTGGAACTGGACGACCTTGGGCAGCTTTGACCACGACCAGACCCTGGTGGTGCGCAAGGTGGCGATATTTTTTCCCGTATTTTACTCCGTCGGCGATTCGCGTTACAATGGTGCCGGCATCCGTCAGGATACCGGACTGGAATGGAATCTGGCCTGCGTGATCGGCTATGAAAATTTCCATACCCGTCAGGGTGACCGCTGGAAAAACGGTTTGCTCTGGATTCCCGGCGTCGGACCATGTCTGGGCTGGGGACCGGGCTACTTCCAGTTTCTCTGGCTGCCGCTGGTCGATACCGACTGAACCCTTTCCGGTTCCGACACGGTGCGCCCCGCGGCGCTCCGGTCGGAATTGTCGGCCGATCGATATCACCCGACGGTCTATTCCTGTTGCACGGTATCGGCCGTAATCAGCACGGGAAATTCTCCCGTGGCATGGTCCAAACCCCAGGCCTGTCCGCGAATGATGACTTTTTCTCCGGTTTTTTCCTGCATGCCGCGGTCGGCCGGAGAGTCCTTGCGGACCGCTATGCCGATGACTGCCGGCGCCTTGTGCGCTCCGGTGGGATGTTTCAAGTGGTAGAAATGATAGGTCTCCGCCGGGAAACGGGACAGCGACATGGTGACGGCCGGTCCGGCGATACCGGATATTTCCACTTTCTTACCCTGAAAACGGTCGGCGCGGTCACCGTGAAATTCGGTGAAATCCACCTTGGCGGTCCGGTCGGGCATGAACGGCGTCAACAGCATGATGGCCGCCCAGGCCAATGTCGATGCCAGCAGGGCCGACAACGCGCCGATCTTCAACCACTGGAAAAATCCCATGTGGATATG
>JAQUZV010000173.1 GCA_028691155.1 Victivallales bacterium | reverse complement strand
ATCCCCATGAACACCAGCAGTACCACCACCACGATCACCAGCGATTCGATGACGTTGAGCACAAAATTATTGATGGCCGTTTTCACCGCTTCCGACTGTAAGGAAATCGGATTGAGTTTGACCCCCAGCGGCAACTGACTTTTCAGCTCTTGGGCTCGCTGCATAATGGCGTCGCCCATTACGACCGTATTGCCGCCGAGGACCGTTGAGGCCGCAATGCCGATGGCCGGTTGACCGTTATAGGTCAGAATACAGTCCGGCGGATCGCTGTAATCACGTTTGATGGCGGCGACATCCCGAAGGCAGATAATCCGGTCGTCATCTTTGGAAATAAGCATCTTGCCCAGATCGTCGAATCGGGTAATGCCGCCGGTCGGAGTAATGGGGAGATATTCGCTGCCGACTTTTACTTTACCGGCATCAGCAATCAGATTCTTCTGTGCGAGCAACGTGAATATCTGTTGCGGCGAAATCCCCAGCGCGGCCATTTTTTCCCGCGACATTTCCACATAGACCGCTTCATCCCGGACGCCCCACAAGACGATTTTTTTGACGTCCCGGCAGTGCAGCAGTTCCCGCTGCAGGAACTTGGCCACTTCCTTGAGTTCGGCCATGGAGTAGTCCGCACCGGTCAGGGCAAAGAACATGCCGTAGACGTCGCCGTAATCATCCTGAATGACCGAGGGGCCGGCGCCGGTGGGCAGACTGGCCTGGGCATCGTTGATCTTGCGGCGCAACTCGTCCCAAACCTGCGGCAGGGTATGTTTGTCATATTTATCCTGCATTTCCGCCGTAATGATGGACTCGCCCCGCATGGAACGTGAAGTCACCCGCTTCAACTGTCCCATCTGCTGAATGGCTTTTTCCAGTTTCTCGGTCACTTCCTCGGCCACTTGCTCGGCCGACGCTCCCGGATACCGGGTAATGATCAAGGCCTTTTTGATCGTAAATTCGGGGTCTTCGAGACGGGATATGTTTACGTAGGCAATTGTTCCGGCAAGCAGCACCAGTACGGACAGCACGATGGTGACGACTTTTTTGCGGATGGCATATTCGGCAATATTCATGGCTCGACTCCTCGATTATCATCATCCAGTTTATGATCGCCGATATGGGTCAGTTTTTTGACTTTCATTCCCTCGGTGAGAAATTCCGTTCCGGCGGCCACGACGATTTCTCCGGTGGCGATGCCGCCGGTCACCATAATCCGATCCGTTTTCATGCCGTCGGTCGTCACGTTACGGCGATGGACGGTCATCTGGCGGTCCACCACCCAGACACACGGTTCCGCCCGGCCATTGTCGGTCACCGCGGTGACGGGCAACCAGTAGCCCGATGGGGTTCCGGTGGCCGAAGAGTCAACCACTCGGACCAATGCCGTCATGCCCGGCATGATACTGTAGCCCTTGGGCGGAGTCATGAGGAAGACGGCTTTGAACGTCTGGGTGGAGGCATCCGCTTTGGTTTCGAATTCTTTCAGGGTCAGCGGAAAGGTTTTGTTTTTCAGCGTGGTAAAAATCGCCACCGGTTGAATGGCCGCGGTGATTTTCCGGCGGGAGGAAGTGGTGGGGATGGTGATGATATCCTTTTCCGGCACACTGATATAGAGTTCAAGGTAGTCGGAGCCCTGCAGAAACAAGACCTCCTGCTTGGCTTCGACGTTTTGATAATTGTCCACGTAAGTTACCGCAATCACGCCATTGAACGGGGCCAGTAATTGGGTGTCCGCCAGGGCCTTGCGTTTTATTTCCATATCGGCTTCGGCTACCTGGTAGGCGCGGTGTTTTTCTTCGTATGCCGATTGGGAGACGGCCTGTTTGTTTACCAGGCCGGAATAACGTTTGAAATCGGCTTGGGCCTCGTTGTATCTGGCCACCGCCGATTTGTAATTGCTGGAATAGTCGCGGGCGTCCAACGTCCCCAGCAATTGACCTTTTTTGACCTGCAAGCCGGCCTGGGCGGGGAACCGGATGATTTGTCCTCCCACCTGAAAGGCCAGTTGAACCCGTTGGGCCGATTTGACTTTGGCCGGATAATAGCGGTAATTCCGATCCTGAAGAGGCGGGACCGTAAACAGTTTTACCGGACGTATCGGATTAAGGGTTTCCTGGCCCCGGGGCTGATGCTCCGTCGCGACGCACCGCATGCCGGCGCCGAGGAACACCCCGCAGCTCAATAACTGTAACATTTTTTTTATTAACAGGTTTGTCATGGCAGAAACTCCTTGTTGATTAATTTCCCATGGACCATATTTCCCCATTGAACCGGACGGCGGTTTCTCGCTTCCGGGCGATCGCCGTTGAGTATTCAGGCGATTTCAGGGCAGCTCCGATTCCAGCTGATGGTCCCATAAGCCCAGATTGACCAGCGCCCCCCGTATCGCCATGTTTTTCAAGGCGGTCATGGCAGCGGGGGGAATGGGCTGGTTATAATAAATATGCCGGGTAATGCTGTTGTCGATGGACAAAGTGTACATGGGCGAAATGGTTATGGTCATCCAGGCAAATGCCGCGGCCGGATTGCATTCGCCCGTAATGGCCTGATGCACGGTGGTGAAAACTCTAATTATCGGTGTGGCGCAGTGATCGAAAAGTTGTTGCGACACGGGCAGATTTCCCTGCAAAACCTGGGAGACCAGTTTCAGACACCAGGTGGGTTTTTCATGGTCGAAAATTATTTTCATAAAAAGTTCAACCAATCCGGCGATAAGCCGGCACTGGCCGATTTTGGTCTGGAGCAGAGAACGATTTTGGGCCAGACAGACGCCCAGCGGATCATGCTGCAATCTTTCCGTGGCAAAATCGAGGACTGCGGCGAGCAGGCCGTCCTTGTCGCCGAAATGATATTTGATGGAACCCATGTTTTCCCCGGAACGCCTGGCGATGGCGCGAACCGTGATATGCTGGATGCCTTGTTCGGCATAAAGTTCGCCGGCCGCCATGATCAATTTCATTTTGGTTGCCAATGAGGAGGAATATGTCATTTTTTTCTCCTGGGTCAAAATTAAGCATTTGCTTTAATTTAAGCATTTGCATAAAAAAGTCAAGGGCAATTCCCGCAAAAATATCATTTCTCCGCAGGATGGTTTATTGTTTGGAGCGGAATTCCAGTTTTTCGGACGTGATGGTCGCCGGGGGGATGCCTGTCGGTTCGACGGGGAAAACGAGGCGGGTACCGCAAAAATGATTGAAATGGATTGAAATGGGTTGAAAGTGGCCGCCGTGGCCGGAGCTTATTCGCCGATACGGTTGTATTCCACCATGAACGCTTCCAGTTGCAGGGCGTATTCCTCCCAGCCGGCGGAGGTTTGCTCGATCTCGCCATCCAGCTCTTTGAGGCGACGTGTCAGCCCGGCAAAATCGGTGTCGGGGGCATTGTCCGCCAGCGTGGCGACGAGGTTCCGCTTTTCCGCTTCCGCTCGGTCGAGGCGGGCTTCATAGTCGGTTACGACCAGTTCCAGACGCCGTTTTTCGGCCTGCATTTCCCGGCGCATTCTGGCGCGTTCCTTGCGTTTTCCCGGGGCGAATCGGCCAGGCCGGTTTCTTCCTGCCGCAATCGTGTTCCCGGCGTTGCTTCGTCGGCGTTGCCGGATAACTGCTCCGACTTTTCCCGGTAATAATGGTAATTGCCGTAATAACGGTGAATGCCCTGCGGCGTCATGGCAATGATGTTTTCCGCCACGTTGCTGATGAATTCAATGTCGTGGCTGACCAGGCAGACCGTGCCTTCGTATTGCGCCAACGCCTGTTGTAATGCTTCGCGGGCGGCAATGTCGAGGTGGGTGGTGGGTTCGTCCAGCAGCAGAAAGTTGGGCGGATTGACGAAGATGCGGGCGAAAAGCAGCCGGATTTTTTCGCCGCCGCTCAGCACCCGGCATAACTTGGCGGTGTCATCGCCGCAGAATCCGAAACTGCCGAGCAGATTCATCAAGATCCGGGTGTCGCCGCCGGCGGGAAGGGCGGCGCGAACGACGTCGTAAACCGACTGTTCCGGCGGCAGCAGTTCGCTGAATTCCTGGGCCTGGTAGCCGACCACCACATTGTGTCCGAGGACGCGTTGCCCGGCGGTTGGTTCAAGACGTCCGGCCAGCAGCCGCAGCAGCGTGGTTTTTCCCATACCGTTGTAGCCGACAATGGCGATTTTGTCGCCGTGGTTGATCTGGAGTTCGACGTTTTGCAGGATCATGTTTTTGCCGTCATAACTGAAATCGACCTGTTCCAGCCGGGCGATTTCAACCCCGCAATGCGGCGGCGGCGGAATCCGGATGGCTCCGGCGTAATGGAGTTGGTCCGGCAGGGCGATATCGGTCATCCGGTCGAGCTTGCGCAGCCAGTTCTGGACCTGAACCGCCTTGGTGGCTTTGGAACGGAACCTGGCGATCGAACGTTCCAGGCGTTCGCGTTCGCGGGCCTGGTTTTCTTTGGCCGCCTGGAGCTGGTGCAACCGGTTGTCGCGTTCGCGGACATAATAATCGTAATCGCCGGGATAACGGTTGACCCGGCTGCTATTGATTTCCAACGTAATCGTGGTCAGCGACTTGAGCAGAAAACGGTCGTGGGAGATCAGTAGCAGCGTTCCCTTGAACGACCGGAGAAAGCGATAAAGCCATTCCACCGCGGGAATGTCCAGATAGTTGGATGGTTCGTCCAGCAACAGAATATCCGGTTCGGAGATCAGGACGCGGGCGAGGGCGGCCCGCATCTGCCAGCCCCCGCTGAACGATTTGAGCGGCCGGGAAAACTGGTTTTCCCGGAAGCCCAACCCGGATAACGCCGCTTCGGCGGTATGGCGCAAACGGTAACCGCCGATCTGTTCGAACCGGCTCTGGAGAACCCCCTGCTCCTGGAGCAGTCGGTCCTTGGTGGCGGCATCGACGCGGTTGTCATGGAAGAGGTGCTCGATTTCCTGCATTCTGGCGTGAATTTTGGCAATCTCGGGAACGGCGTTGGCGGCAAAATCCAGCAGCCCCACCGTGGCGTCGACCGCTTCGAGCTGCTGGTGCAGCAAAGCCACCCGCATATCGCCGGGAACCATGACTTTGCCCTGATCCGGTTCCAGTTCTCCGGTGATGATGCCGAACAACGTACTTTTCCCGGCACCGTTCGGGCCGACCACGCCGACCCGTTCGCCGGGATTGATCCGAAAGGAGACATCGGTCAGGATGTCCTGACCGGGATAACTTTTCGAAACGTTTTGGAAATCGATCATGAGCTGCCGTTTTTACGTCCGAGGCGGCGCCGTTCCAGTTCCTTCAGATAGAACTTGCGCAACCGGATGTTTTGTGGGGTTACTTCCACCAGTTC
>JAQUZV010000172.1 GCA_028691155.1 Victivallales bacterium | reverse complement strand
GCAGACTTTCTTCTTGGTCGGCCCCTTTTCCGGCGAACTGCAATACACATGTATTTCGGCACTTTTCGGCACCAGTTTAATCAGCTTGCGCGGACATTTGTCCACACAGCTGCCGCAACCGGTACAAATTTCACTGTGCACCACCGCCAGTCCGTTGACCAGCTCGATGGCATTAAAAGGACAGGCGCGCATGCAGGACCCCAGCCCGAGACAGCCGTAAGTACACCCCTTGGCGCCGCCGCCGATCAGACTGGCGGAAATACAGTCGCTGACGCCGTTATAGAGCGCCGCCTGCCGGGCATTGGTCTTATCCCCACCGCACAGCACCACCGCCACCTTTTTCTCACCGGCGCCGGCGGCAATGCCCAGAAACGACGCAATATTTTCCACCGCTTCCGGACTGCTCGCCGGGCAGCCGCCCGGCAACGCCTCGCCGGCACACAGCGCCTTGGCAAAATCGGCGCAACCGGCCCGGCCGCAGCCGCCGCAATTGGCGCCCGGCAGCATCTCCGTTACTTTCTCGATACGAGGATCGCTCTTGACCGCAAAAAACTTTCCGGCCAACCCGATTACCAGTCCCAATACGGCACCGACGACAATCAGTACCACCAGTGCTATCAACGCGGTTTCCATCTTACTCCTTATTGATATATCTGTAGCTTAATAATCTGAATTCAGCAAAGTCCGGAAAAGCCCATAAACGCCAGCGCCAGAATACCGGCGGTAATCAAGGCGATCGGCATGCCTTCGAACGGCTTCGGCACTTTGGCCATTTCCAGCCGCTCGCGCAGACTGGCAAACAGAATCAGCGCCAGCGCAAAACCGACGCCGGAAAAGAAGCCGTTCACCGTCGACATCCACACCGAATAGTAAGCCTGGGCGTTAATCGTCGCCACCCCCAGCACCGCACAGTTGGTCGTAATCAGCGGCAGATAGATCCCCAGCGACCGGTACAGCGCCGGACTGAACTTCTGCAGCACAATCTCCACTATCTGCACCAGCGCGGCAATAATCAGAATAAACAGCAGAATCTGTAGAAATTGCAGCTTGACGCTCATACCGCCGATCGTCAGCGTATGCGCCAGCAACAATTGAAAAACGCCGGCGGTAGCCGCCGACGCCAGGGTCATCACGAAAATAACCGCCCCGGACATCCCCAGCGCCGTATCGATTCGTTTGGAAACCCCGAGAAAAGGACAGATGCCGAGAAACCTGGCCAGTACAAAGTTGTAAACCAGTACCGCCCCTACCGTGATCTGTAAATAATCGTGCATGCTAAAACCTGTTGAATGTTGTTGCCAAAACTACTCCCAGAAATAAAACATGCTACACTAGCATATTCTATCGTTTTTGCAACTATCAAGCCCGGAATCATCGGCTAAAACTTGGATCATGTGATTCTGCTGTCGGCAATGTCGCCATCCGATCGCAACGGAACCGGTCGAGATAGATTTTCCCGGCCGGCCGCCGCCGGTAATCTCCCCCAATTACGATCATGGCAACCCCCATCGGCCACGAGGAACGCAAGAAAAACCACCAAACCGACCCATGCCGGAAAAGACCCCGGTCGCAACCGGCAACCCATCCGCCGCCGGAGGAAAAGCCCGTCACCGAACCCGCTCCCACACTTTTCGTCATATTTTCCGAACCAGCTATTCCGATGGTAGAATCGCCTCGATTGCGGCCAGTTCCGCCGCCGTGAAATTCGGACCGGTCAGGCAGCCGACATTTTCCACAATCTGTTCCGGACGGCTGGCGCCGATCAAAACCGAAGTCAACCCGGGTCGGCGCATCGTCCAGGCCAGCGCCATCTGCGCCAGGGTCTGGCCCCGGCGTTCCGCCAGGGCGTTGAGACGGCGCACCCGATCGATGGTTGCCGCCACGTTGTCCGGCTGCAGAAACGGAATCGGCCGCGCCGCCCGCGAATCCGCCGGAATACCGTTCAGATAACGCGACGTCAGCAGCCCCTGGGCCAGTGGGCAGAAAGCAATGAAGCCGACCCCCAGCCGTTCGCCGTCGCCGAGCAACTCCCGCTCCGGTTCGCGCGCCAGCATGCTGTAACGGCACTGATGAATCAAACAGGGGGTGTTCAGTTCGCGCAACAACATCACCGCCCGCCGAAACGCTGCCGGCGGATAATTGGAAAGTCCGGCATAAAGCGCCTTGCCCTGACGAACGGCCTGGGCCAGCGCCCCCATCGTCTCTTCCAGCGGCGTTTCCGGGTCGTAGCGGTGCGAATAGAAAATATCGACGTAATCCAGTCCGAGCCGCCGCAGACTCTGCTCCAGCGACGCCAGCAGCGACTTGCGCGACCCCCATTCACCGTAAGGCCCCGGCCACATCAGGTATCCGGCCTTGCTGGAAATAATCAGTTCGTCGCGATACGGCGTCAGATCGGCGCGGAAAATCCGCCCGAACATGGTTTCCGCCGCTCCTGGCGGCGGGCCGTAATTGTTGGCCAGATCGAAATGGTTGATGCCCAGATCGAAAGCCTGCCGGACCATGCGCCGGCAATTATCCTGCGGGTTGACCTCGCCGAAATTGTGCCACAATCCCAACGCCAGACGCGGCAGCCGGATGCCGCTGTTGCCGCAACGCCGGTATTCCATCCGCTCGTATCTCGTTTCTTCCGCCTGATACATAATAATACTCCGGTAAATAGTGATGAAATTCGCTTATCGCGACGCGGATTCCGTCCGGGCCGCGGCCATAACCAGTTGTTCCAGCGCCATCCGGGGCGGAATCGCGCCGGAAACCAGTTGGCGGTTCGCCAGCAGCAACGCGTTCAGCGCCCGAACCAGCTCCCGGTCGGAAAACGCCGCCGCATGTTCGCACAGCATATAGGCGCGGAAAGGATTGATCCGCAACAGAAAATTATCCGGAAACTTCTCCTTCAACGTCGCCGCAATGTTATAGAAGAAAGACCGGCCGCATCGCCCTTTGATGCCCAATTGGGCGGCGGCGCTGCGGGTTTTGACCATATCCTGGAAGGTATTGACCGCCTGACTCAAGATCCCCAACTCGGAACCGGAACCACGCTCGGAGCGCATCTGGTCGATCAGCGTATCGACGGTATCCAGCGCCAGCGGCACATTCCGCGCCACCAGCGCATTGGCAAAATCCCAACTCACCGCCTCCGGCGTCCGGCTGCAGATGTTCTTGCAATCCTCCAGCACAATGTCCGACCGGTCACCGACGTAACAGCACAGCTTTTCCATTTCGCTGTGCAGCCGTCCGGTATCGCTACCGATGGTGTCGGTAAGGTAGTTGACCGCATCGGCGGCAATGCGCTTGCCGGATTTTTCCGCCAGTTCGGTAATGCGGGCAAACTGGTAACGCCCGTAATCACGGGCGGAGATATCGGCCTTGTCGAGAATGATAATTTCGCCCTGCTCCTTGCAGGCTTTGAAGAACGCTTTGCGCTTGTCGATATCCGGTCCGTCCAGCAGCAGCATGACGTCATCCGGCAGACCGGCCCTGATCAGGTCGGTCAGCAAATCGGCCACGGAACGCTTGCTTTTCTTATCCGTGCCGCTATCCAGTACTTTCCCGAAATAGAGAAAGTGCTTGAGCCATACTTTCTTCACCGGGCACAAAAACGGCGGCGTTTCCAGCGCCTGATAGAGTTCGCCGAGAATGTCGTTCGGCCGCATATCGTCACGGTCGCCGCGGATGATCTCCAGTTCCGGATTATCCTCCGGCACCTCGCCGCACCAGGACTGGGCCACTTCCCGCGCCCGCGTCTTGACCGCGTACTCGTCGTTCCCGGTCACCAGATATAATTTACCGCTCATCGCCGCATGTCGCTCCCGCTTCAATCAAGGCCGGGAATAAAGGTGTCGCCGGGCTGCAACGCGGCCACCGTTTCCACAATGATCTTCACGGCATTTTCCGCGTCGCGCAGATCGCAGACTTCCACCGGCGTATGCATGTAACGGTTGGGAACGCTGACCAGCGCCGTCGCCACACCACTGCGCGACAACTGAATCGTGGCCGTATCGGTGCCGCCGCTGGCCCGGTGCCCGCAGGTAAGCTGATACGGAATATCGTGGGCCTTGGCCGCCGCCAGCATCCGGTCCACCAGAACAACATTGTTGTCGGCGCTGCGGTTGAGTTCCGGGCCGCCGCCCAGATTGATTTCGCCGAGCATCTTCTTGTTGATGTCGGGCAGGTCGGTGGAGAAACCGACGTCCACCGCGATGCCGACGTGCGGATTGATACCGAAAGCGCTGGTGGTCGCCCCGCGCAAACCGAGTTCCTCCTGAACCGTGCCGACAGTATAAACACCGATCGCCAGTTGACGCCGGCTCAGTTCGCGCAACGCTTCGGCCACCACAAAAGCACCGATTTTATCGTCCATGCCTTTCGACATAATCCGATTTTTACCAAAAAAGCGGAAATTACGACGCACCGCCACCGGATCGCCGATGGTCACCAGGGCTTCGGCTTCCTGCTTGTCTTCCGCCCCGATATCGATCCAGGCGTCTTCCAATTCCACCGCGGTATTGCGATCCTTCTCCTTGGTCAGGTGAATCGGTTTCTTCCCGATCACACCGGGAATGCCGCCGTTGGCGGTCAGCACTTCCACTTCCGTTCCGGGAACCGTCAGCTTGTCGATGCCGCCGTTGGCGCGGAAATAGAGCAAACCTTCATCCGAAATATAGACCACCTGAAATCCGATTTCGTCATAGTGTCCGGCCAACATCACCTTGAATTCGGCCTCGGGGTTGAGGATGCCGACGGTATTGCCCATCACATCGGTATAAACCCGATGGGCAAAGCCGTTGAGATAATCGCGATAAAGCCGGGCCGTTTCCGTTTCGAATCCGGACGGACCGGAACAAAGCATCAGTTTTTCCAGAAATTTCAAACTCGATTGTTCAAACATGTCGTCATTACCTTTTCTTTATCGCCGAAGCCGCCCCGTCGCCGCCGGATAAGCCCCAGCCTGGTTCCTGCTGTTATTATCAATCCTCCGGACCGTCGATACGCCGTCAGGCGAAACCGATCCGAAACGTCAGGCCGTTGGAACCCTCGATCCGGGCGGTCACTTTGCCGCCGTTGCGTTCGATCAGATTCTTGGCCACCGAAAAGGCCAGTCCGGAACCGATATTGGTCGCGGAAATGGCAAATGGTTCAAAGATGGCATCCTCGATGTCTGGCGGCAGGGTGAAGTCGGATTCGATGGCCAGTTACAGATAAGGATTGCCCTGGTCATCGCGAGCGCCGGAAAAATGGAACAGGACATATTCACGGGCCGTATCCAGCAATTCCTGCGTGATCAACTGCAGACATTCGATGATGAGGTTCGAATCATAAAC
>JAQUZV010000171.1 GCA_028691155.1 Victivallales bacterium | reverse complement strand
TGGTGCTGTTGCCGGTCTGGATCGGAGCGACGGCGTGGCTGTTGATCACCGCCTGGAGTTTTCGTTCTCTGCCGGGCGAATTACGGCGGCGGCAACTGATGGGGCTGGCGGTAATGGTGACGGCGGTTTTCCTGTTGACGGCTCCCACCGGTTATCCGCTGCGGCCGTTGGATCCGCTGGTGTGGGGACAGGTCGTGGAGCTTTCGGATCGCAAAATTACTCCGGAGGCGGTGGATTGCTACCGGTTGGCGTTGCAGCTCAACCCGGCATCTTCGGCGGCGGCGTTTCATTTGGGGCGGGCATTATTGCTGACCGGTCGGAGAACGGAAGCCGAACCCATTCTCGCGGCGGCCTGGAAAAAACATCCCGGATTTTTTGAACTGACCGCACACTACGTGGGCGCATTGCTTGCCGATGGCCGGCCGACGCAGGCCCAGGCGGTATTGGAACAATCCGGGGCGCCGGATTCCCTGCCGCAACGTTTTACCTATTATGGTCTGTTGGGCGAGGCCCGGCTTCGCCTCGGCGATAAACTCCGGGCCATGGATGCTTTCCGGCAGGCCATGGCCCTGGCGCCGGATGAACGGTCCCGTCGTCGGTTGCAGCGGATGATGGGATCACGGTTCGAATTATGGCGTTTGACCGGGAGTCAGGGAGGACTATAATGATTCTGCGGCGGCCGGAAAGAGGTCGCGGTACGAGGCTAAACGGTCGGCAAACGACCTGCCGACGGCAAAGCCCAGTTGTTCCAGCCGGGACGAGGCCAGATGCGAATCGACCGGGCGGGGGGCAATACCGGGCGCCGGTTCCATCTGCGGGTGCAGATGCGCATGGGAACGACCCATCAGTTCCGCCACGGCGACGGCAATTCGGTATTTGGTGGTTCGATCATGCCCGGTGCAATGGAAAATGCCCCGTCCGTTTCGGGTCAGCAGCAGAATGATCGCCGCCGCGACGTCTTCGGTGCAGGTGGGATAACGGATGGCGCCATCATCGATGGCTTTTTCCCGGGGATCGACGACGGCGCGCCAGGCGCCGTACAGCAACGCGGCATGACGCAACCCTGCCGCCTGTCCATAGAGCACCGGAACCCGTAGCGAACAGTTGTCCGCTGCCGCCTGCAGCACCGCCTGTTCTCCGGCCAGCTTGGTGCGGCCATAGAGATTGACCGGATCCGGCGTGGCGTTTTCGGCATAAGGCGGGTGTGTACCGGCAAAGACATAGTCGGTGCCGATATAGAGCATTTTGGCGTGGCGTCGGGCCGCTTCTGCCGCCAGCAGCCGGGTTCCGGTTGCATTCAGCGCGGTAGCTTCTTCCGGGTGCTGCTCGCAGTAATCGGGGTCCTTAGCCGCCGCGGTATGAATGATGACATCCCACTCCATGGCGGCCAGTTGTGCCACTCCTTCCGGGTGGGACAGGTCGGCGGCAACATAACCGGGCGTTGGCGTCCGGCGTTGGCGAATCAACTGTTCCAGGTGCAGTGTCGAGGCGGCGGTGGTAAGTTTTTCCGTCAGTTCCGAGCCCAGCAGTCCGGCGGCTCCGGTCAATAATATTTTCATGGCTTTTTCTCCGTTGCCGATAGTAGTTCTCTCCTAAGATAATCAGTGGTGGGGGGAATGCAACTGCGGTTTGCCGAAACCGTGCCGTTACCGGCCGGAACATAAAAACCGGTTCCCCCCGGCAAACGGGGAACCGGCAATAATTCTTCCGGGGACCGGGATCAGAACCGGGCGAATTTTTCCACTTTGGCACCGGCCGGCAACGGTCGCATCCGGTAATTGAAGGAATAAACGCCAGGAAACAGCTTGTATTGGTCCAGCGCCATCGGACCGCAACTGTTGGTGCCGAGACCGCTCTGGTGATAGTCCAGGCAGAGGGTGATTTCGGGTCGCGGTTGCAGTTCGCAGGTATGGAAGGCTCGGAACAGGTCTTCGGCCCGGTAGTGCGACGCGGTGAACTCCATGACCGCCATGCCCGAGAACAGCATTCCCGCGCCGTTCGGCCCGGTTAACGCCAGCCAGCGGACATCGGTTTTGTTGCCGTGTTCCTGCGGCATGATATACGGCACGTACTGGTCGGTTACCGTGCTCCGGTAGCGTCCGACCGGATATCCCGCCTGGCGGTCCCGGTAATTTTCCTGCGGGCCGCGGCCGAACCATTCGAGTTGTTCCAGTTCGGGGGGCAGGGTCATTACTACGCCGAGGCGGGGGAGGTCCGGCATTCCTTCGGCCACGGTAATCCGGTTTTCCACCAGAATATCGGAACTGGGCAGAATGGTATGGCAACTATGGATGATGAAGGCGCATTCATGTTGCGAAGTGGCGCCGACCTGGCTTACCGCCACCGTGACGGAACCGTCCCGATGTGACCGGGTTTCGATTTTATTCGTGGTCAGGGTCAGACGGTCGTAACCTTCTTTCAACCACCGGCCAAGCATTTTTTCCTCCTGTCCGCTCCAGGCTTTGATACCGTCGTTGTCGGTGGCGGCACGCCAGACGTTGAAACGCGGTCCGGCGATCATCAGCTCGGTCGTTCCCACGGCCAAGCCGGCTATCGTTCCGGTGGTACGGTTGAAGCGGACGGAAAACGCCTTATTGCCGAGTTGTATTTCCTGTTCGTTCTCCCGCAGGGTAAGGGGACCGCCGTCGGGCGGAGCCGGAATTGGGGTGCGGCCGGTGAACGGCAGCCGGAACTGCTCCCAGGCGACCTCGTGTCCTTTGGGAGCCCATACGGACGATTTGGCGGTGACGAAATGAAACAGCAGGTAACTTTCCTGTCCCGGTGCCGGTTCGGGGAGGTCGTATTTGATCGTAAATTCCTCGCTTTGCTCCGGTGCGGTTCGGAAGAGCGGCAATTTGCCTTTGCTTACGGTTCGCCCGTCCAGTTGCAGTTCCCAACTGCCGCGGTATTGGGCCAGGGTGGTGAAATAATTCTTGTTGGTGATCCGGAACCGGCCCGCATGGAGATCCAGGGCGGTTACGGCCAGCGGCTGGGCCAGTTTCTTGAACTCGTACATGCCCGGATGCGGGGTGCGGTCCGGCCAGACCAGGCCGTCGGCACAGAAATTTTTGTCATTGGGTTCGTCACCGAAATCGCCGCCGTAGGCCCAGTATTCCCGACCGTCGGAGGTTTGCTTCCTGATCCCATGGTCGATCCATTCCCAGATAAAACCGCCCTGAACGCCGGGAAGAGTTTCGAACAATTCGAAATATTCCTTCAGACTGCCGTTGCTGTTGCCCATGGCGTGACTGTACTCGCAGAGGATGAACGGACGCCAGTCGTCATTGTTTTCGGCCCAGCGCACGATGGCCGGGAGCGGGGAATACATTGGAGGAATAACGTCGGTAATACCGTGGTGGGATTTGTCGTAATAGATCCGGTCGTGGTTGAAGCAGGACACCGCGCCTTCGTAGTGCAGCAGGCGGGACGGGTCGTATTCGCGGATCCAGCCGGCCATGGCGCCATGGTTGGCGCCGTAACCGGATTCGTTGCCGAGCGACCACATGATGATGCAGGGATGGTTTTTGTCGCGCAGAACCATTTTCATGGCGCGGTCGAGAAACGCCGCCGACCAGCGGGGACTGCGGCACATGTAGTGATAGTGATGATGGTGCTCGATGTTGGCTTCGTCAATCAGGTACATGCCGTATTCGTCGCAGAGGTCGTAAAAGCGCGGGTCGTCGGGGTAGTGACAGGTGCGGATGGCGTTGAAATTGAACTGTTTCATCAGTTCGAGGTCGCGGCGCATGAGGGCTTCGGTCATGGTTTTGCCATGAACGTCGTCGTGCTCGTGGCGGTTGACGCCCTTGATCAGCACGGCTTTGCCGTTGATCCACAGCTCCTGACCGACGATTTCCGCCCGACGGAAACCGATCCGGCAGGAGGTGGCTTCCGTCACCCGGCCGTCCGGCGCGGTCAGGGCGACGGTGACGGTGTAAAGTGCGGGGTTTTCGGCATTCCATTGCCGCGGTTTTTTTACCGGTACGCTCAATTGAACCTGATGGCCGGTATTGTCGCCGCCGAGGACGTCGCCCCGGGGTAGGTCGGCATAATACGGTTGGGGCAGAATGCTGTTGCCGTCGGGACCGAAC
The DNA here is from genome assembly GCA_028691155.1 of Victivallales bacterium. Lineage (GTDB taxonomy): Bacteria > Verrucomicrobiota > Lentisphaeria > Victivallales > SZUA-371 > SZUA-371. The sequence continues at coordinate 1,264 of JAQUZV010000171.1, read as the reverse complement.
AGCCGGACGGCAAACCGCCAGCCGGTTGCGGCGGGAATGGCGAAGCCGCCGGTCAGCAGAACTTCCAGCGACCCGTTGTCGTAATGGTCGTCGAGGTCGCCGCGGGCGAAGACGTCGGCAATATACACCATGCCGGTGTTATAGAGATAAACTTCGCGGTAGATGCCGGCATTCCACCACTGATCCTGATCTTCGATGAAGCTGCTGTCCGACCATTTGATGACCATGAACGCCAGCGTATTGGGGCCGGGCTGGAGATATTCGGAGAGGTCGAATTCGGTCGGCGTACAGCGGTCTTTGGCAAAACCGACTTCCCGGCCGTTGACGTAAATGAAATAGGCGCTCTCAACTCCGCCGACGTGAATTACCGTGCGGCGCGACCGCCATTCCTCCGGCACTTCGAACGTGGTTCGGAACAGCCCGGTCGGATTTTCCTCCGGCACTTCCGGCGGCAGGTTCGGAAACGGTATTTGCATATTGGTGTAGTGAGGGTGACCGTAGCCCTGCATGGTCCAGTTGCCGGGCACGGCGATTTCAGACCAGGCGCGGTCGTCGAAATCACCGTCGTAGAAATGTTCCGGCGCGCTTTCCGGGCGGTCCAGCAGTCGAAATTTCCAATTGCCGCTCAGGGATAAGAATCTGGCTTCCCGGCGGTAGTCGCGGCGGCGGGCGGCCTCCTCGTGGTCGTACGGATACAGCGTGGCCCGGGCCGGCAGGCGGTTCATGCCGGTAATTTCCGGGCACATCCATGGTCGCGATTGCAGGGCGAGATGATCGATATGCATGATTTTTTCTCCTTCAACCGAAAAATGGTATTGTAATAATAGTATACTATACCATCTTATCGGGACGAGAAAAATATCGAATCTGGTAAATAAGATATGCTTTATGGTAAGTAAAGAAAAATTTCCCGGTCTTGATCACCTCGATCCCGGGGTTGTCTATCGCTCCCTGGGCGACAGCGATTCGCGCGAGCGCATCGGAATCGGCTTCATGGACAAACCGGGGGTGGAGCGGGACAACATCGATTTGCGTTTTCCCTATTACGTCATGGTTTTCGTGTTGCGGGGGCGGGGCTGTTATATCGACCGGAACGGGCATGGGCATCCGCTTTATCCGGGCTGTTTTTTTCAACGCATTCCCGAAGAGACGCACTCCAATCTGATCGAACCGCAAAGCGGCTGGCAGGAGTGCTTCATCGACATCGGACGGGAACTCTTTGCCGCCTATCGCACCATGCGGATCATTCGGGACGATTTCCGGG
>JAQUZV010000170.1 GCA_028691155.1 Victivallales bacterium | reverse complement strand
GGCAAAGATCCCCATGGCGTTGCTGCCGCCGCCGACGCAGGCGATGACTTCGTCGGGGAGGCGCTGTTCATGGGCGAGAATCTGGGCGCGGGCCTCCTTGCCGATGACCGACTGGAAGTCCTTGACGATCATCGGGTAGGGATAGGGACCGGCGACCGTGCCGATGACATAGAACGTGTCTTCATAGGTGGCTACCCAGTTGCGCAGGGCCTCGTTCATGGCATCTTTCAGCGTGGCGGAACCGGAGTCCACCGCGGTGACCTTGGCCCCGAGCGTCAACATGCGGTCGACATTGGGGGCCTGGCGGCGGACGTCCTCGCTGCCCATGAAGACTTCACATTCGAAGCCGAACAACGCGGCGACCGTGGCGGTGGCCACGCCGTGCATTCCGGCGCCGGTTTCGGCGATCAGGCGTTTTTTGCCCATGCGTTTAGCCAGCAGCGCCTGGCCGATGGTGTTGTTGACTTTATGGGCGCCGGTATGGTTGAGGTCTTCACGCTTGAGGTAGATTTTGGCGCCGCCGAGACGGTCGGTGAGGCGCTGTGCCAGATAGAGCGGCGATTCCCGGCCGACATAATCGCGCAGGTAATAGTTGAGTTCGTAGATGAACTCGGGATCTTTCCGGGCTTTCTCGTATTCCCGGTCCAACTCGTTCAGGGCGGGCATCAGGGTTTCGGCCACATATTGGCCGCCGTAAATACCGTAATGGGTGTGCTTGGTCATTTTTCCTTACCTCAGTTCGGCTTGTTGTAAACGATAAAACAGTTCTTGGATGCGGTTATGGTCTTTGATTCCCGGTACGGCTTCGACGCCGCCGGCGAGGTCCAGTCCGCAGGGATTGACGGCGCGGGCGGCTGCCACCGCGTTGTCGGGATCGATGCCGCCGGCCAGCATGATCGGTCGTTGCCGGGCCGCCGCCGCCGCCAGTTGCCAGTCGCACCGGATTCCGGTGCCGCCGCGCGCCTGCGGGGTGGACGAGTCGATGACCAGCATGGCGGCCGGAAAGTCGGTCGCCCGGGCCAGGTCGGCGGGGGTGCGCAGATGAAAGGCCTTCCAGGTCCGGGTCGGTTCCAGTTCGGCGGCCCAGGCGGCGGTTTCCTCACCGTGGAGCTGGGCGATGTCGAGACGGCAGGCGGTCATGGTCTGCCGGATGAAGGCGGCGTCGGCATTGACGAAAACCCCGACTTTCCGGCACCGTTCCGGCAATTGCGCGGTCAGGCGGCGCAGCCGGTCCGGGTCGATATAGCGCGGCGATCCGGCGTAGAGGATGAAGCCGAGGTAATCGGCTCCGGCGTCGAGTGCCGCCAGCGCATCCTCCAAACGGGTCAGACCGCAGATTTTTACTTTCAGGTACGGTTTCATGATCGCCGGGCTCCGTCAATGAGTTCGGACAACATGACGCCGGGGTGTTCGGCCCGCATCAGGGTTTCGCCGATCAGAAATCCCGCCGCGCCCGCCGCGATCAGTTGCCGGATGTCGTCCGGACCGGTAATGCCGCTTTCGGCAATCGCGACCTGTCCGGGGGGAATCAATTCGAGCATCCGGGCGATGACGGCCAGATCGGTATGGAACGTTTTGAGGTCGCGGCAGTTGATGCCGACCACGTCCACGCCGAGATCCAGCACCATGGCCAGTTCGTCGCGATTGTGCACTTCGCTCAAGACTCCCAACCCGAGTTCCCGGGCGGTCCGGAGCAGCCGGGCGAAATCGTTGCGTTCCAGTGCGGCGGCGATCAACAGGATGGCATCCGCCCCCAGAACCCGGGCCCGGTAAATCTGGTAGGGGTCGAAGATGAAGTCCTTGCGCAGCACCGGAATGTCAACCCGTTGCGACACCCGGTGCAGATAGTCCTGATGACCGAGAAAGTAATTTTTCTCGGTCAGGACGGACAGTGCGGCCGCGCCGGCGCTTTCCAGTTCAAGCGCCAGTTGCTCCGGTTCGAACCGTTCCCGGATCAAGCCCTTGGAGGGCGAGGCCTTTTTCAGTTCGGCAATGATCCGGACGGTTTCGGGACGGGCGAAAGCGCCGCGGAAATCGCGGCAGGGCGGCATCTGCCGGGCCCGGGCGATGGTGTCGGCTTCCGGGTGGAGCTCCTTCTCCGCGACCAGGTCGCGGCGGATGTCGGCCATGATTTTTTCCAGAATATTCATGATTGGCTGGCCTCGATCAGCAGTTGCAGTTTTTGGTATGCCGCGCCGGAGTCGAGCGCCTGTTCCGCCAGCTTCAATCCTTCCGGCAACGAATCGGCTTTTTCGCCGACGACAATGGCCGCGGCGGCGTTGAGCACGGCAATGGCTCGCGGAGCACCGGTTTCTTTGCCCGCCAGGATGTCGCGGAGGATTCTGGCGTTGACGGCGATGTCACCGCCCTTGATGGCGGCGGCGTCATAGGAAGTGCCGATCACCATTTCCGGAAACAGTTCATAGGTTTTGATAATACCGTCGCGCAGTTCGGAAATCCGTGTGGAGGTGGTGCAGGTGATTTCGTCGAGGCCGTCGAGGCCATGAACCACCATGGCCCGGCGGCAACCCAGTTCCCGAAGCGTTCCGGCGAACATTTCAGTCAGATCGGGTGAAAAGACCCCGAGCAACTGACCGCTGGCCCCGGCCGGATTGGTCAGCGGGCCGAGCATGTTGAAGATGGTGCGGACACCCAGTTCGCGACGGATCGGGGCCACATTTTTCATCGCCGGGTGCATCTTTTGGGCAAAGAGAAAGCCGATGCCGTTGGTTTGAATGGAATGTTCCATTACCGCCGGGGCGACGTCTAGGTTGAAGCCGAGTTCCGCCAGGACATCGGCGGAGCCGCAACGGCTGGAGACGCCGCGATTGCCGTGCTTGGCCACCGTGACCCCGGCCCCGGCGGCGATAAAGGCCGCGGTGGTGGAGATGTTGAAGGTGTCGGCGCCGTCGCCGCCGGTACCGCAGGTGTCGATAACCGGTCCGGGCCCGGCGTCGATAAAAGCGGCGTGGCGGCGCATGGCCATGGCGGCCCCGGTGACTTCACCGATGTGTTCCCCCTTCAGCCGCAAGGCGACCAAAAACGCGCCGACCTGGGCCGGCGTGGCCGTTCCCGCCATGATTTCATCCATGACTTTGCTCATTTCCGCGACGGACAGATCGGTGCCGGCCATGACTTTGTGCAGATAGTCGGTAATCGTCATTTTTTTTCTTCCTTACGGTTGTTGCGTTCGGGCGAGCTCGACTTCCTTGATGAAGTTGGCGAGCTGGCGTTTGCCGGTGGCGGTCAGAATCGATTCGGGATGATACTGAATGCCTTCGATCAGGTATTGGCGGTGGCGGATGCCCATGATTTCACCGTCTTCGGCGCGGGCGGTCACTTCGAAACAGTCCGGCAGCGTGGCTTCGTTGATCGCCAGCGAATGGTAGCGCACGGCTTTGAACGGCGACGGAATGCCGGTAAAAAGCCCTTTGCCGTCATGACTGATGTCGGAGGTTTTACCGTGCATGATGCGGGAAGCGCGGATGATGTCGCCGCCGAAGGCGTAACCGATGGCCTGATGGCCGAGGCAGACGCCCAGCAACGGAATTTTGCCGGCGGCGGCTTTGATCAGGTCGATGATGATGCCGCCGTCTTCCGGACGGCCGGGGCCGGGGGAGATGACGATGAAATCGGGGTTCAGCGCCAGGGCTTCGGCAACGGTAATTTCGTTGTTGCGGCGGGTGACCACCTCCTGGTTGAGCATGAAAAAATACTGTACCAGGTTATAGGTGAACGAATCGTAATTGTCAATCATCAAAATCATTTATACACCTCGATTTTTACGCCAGTTCCAGGCCGTGCGACGCCAGTTCAATGGCTTTGAACACCGCCGTGGCCTTGTTGACCGTTTCCATTAATTCCTTGTCCGGTTCGGAGTCGTAGACGATGCCGCCGCCGGCCTGTACCGAAATTTTGTCATCTTCGATCAGTAGCGTCCGGATGGTGATCGCCATGTCCATGCTGTGATTGTAACCGAAATAGCCGACGGTGCCGCCGTAGACGCCGCGCGGTTCCGGTTCGAGCTCATGAATGATTTCCATGGCGCGGATTTTCGGCGCCCCGCTCAGCGTTCCGGCCGGGAAGGTGGCCCGGAGCAGATCGAAGCAGTCCTTGCCTTCGGCCAGAATCGATTCCACCGTGGAGACGATATGCATGACGTGCGAATAGCGCTCGATGGTCATGAAGTCCCGGACCTGAACGCTGGCGGGAACGGCGACGCGGCCGAGATCGTTGCGGCCGAGGTCGACCAGCATGACGTGTTCGGCGCGTTCCTTTTCGTCGCGCAGGAGTTCATCGGCCAGCGCCCGGTCTTCCTGTTCGGTCTTGCCGCGGCGGCGGGTTCCGGCGATCGGCCGCAGTTCCGCCTTGTTGCCGTTCAGCCGCACCATTACTTCCGGCGAGGAGCCGATCAGGATGCGGCCGTCGAATTTCAGCATGAAGGTGTATGGGGAGGGGTTGATCAGTCGCAATGCGCGGTAAAGCTGGATCGGTTTGACCGTCAGTCGGGTGGAGAAACGCTGCGACAGCACCACCTGAATAATGTCGCCGCCCTTGATGTACTCCTTGCCCCGATGAACCATGTTGTTATAATATTCCCGACTCATATTCGAGCGCAGCGCCGGCGGATTGGAGTAGGCGTTGTTGATGACCGGCGCCGGAGCCTTGAGGCGGTTGCTCAGGGCGTTGACCCGGGCGCAGGCGGCATCGTAGGCGGCGCGCGGCGATTCGGCCCGGTCCGGATGGGCGCAGACCGAAACCATGACCGTGTGGCGGATGTTGTCGAAAATAATCATTTCGTCGGTCAGCATGAAACAGGCGGTCGGTCCGGGCAGCGGTTGCTTCGGTTCCGGCAATTTCTCGAATTCATTGATCGTTTCGTAGCACATGTAGCCGACGGCGCCGCCGAAGAAAGGCGGCAGGCCGGGGACTTCGACCGGTTTGGCATCTTTCAGCACTTCGCGCATGGCCATCATCGGGCCGTTCGGTGCGGGCAGCTCTTCGGTTTGACCGTCCCGGGTCAGATAGGGTTTGCCGTCCTTTACCTGAAAAACGGCGTAGGGATTGACGCCGATAAAGGAATAACGCGCCCAGCGTTCGCCGCCTTCCACGCTTTCCAGCAGAAACATGTTTTCATCTTCGACAAAACGGCTGAGCACGGAAACCGGGGTTTCCAGGTCGGCGATCTGTTCGCTGAACACCGGAACGATGTTGCCCTGCCGGCTCAGGGCGACAAATTCTTCATAATTAGGCTTGAACATGGTATATCCTCTTCCTTGCAATTTGCATCTTTATATATATTTTGGTTTGATTATGGACTGACGATAAAAAAAGCCGCGAACCTGAACGAGGGAGGTTCGCGGCGGTTTACTGCCGACAGTGTCGTACCTTGCGGCGACACGAAACATCCCTCCGGAGACGCCACCAC
>JAQUZV010000169.1 GCA_028691155.1 Victivallales bacterium | reverse complement strand
GATCGCAGTCCGGCCCGAGTGCGGCCTGGATGGCCAGCGCGATTTTTCGACTGTTGCCGGTTGCTTCCCGGCTGGCATAAACAACCAAGGCTTTTTTTCCGGTGGTCATGATGATGATTCCTGTTTATGGGTTGGATGAGGAAGGCCGCCGCACGAAGCGGTGGGAATGAAATAGGGGATATCATCGTCCCCGGTAATGATCCGGGCCTGAATATTGAAGATGTCGCGCAGAATCTCCGGGGTCATGATTTCTGCCGCGGAGCCGAGATAGCGGATGCGCCGGTCCTTGATGGCGGCCAGACGGTGCGAACAGCGCGCCGCCAGATTCAGATCGTGCAGCACCATCACGATGGTCAACCCGAGTTCCCGGTTCATCCGTCCGATCAACTCAATGATTTCCAACTGGTGACAGACGTCCAGAAACGTGGTGGGCTCGTCAAGGAGCAGCACCTGCGGTTCCTGCGCCAGGGTCATGGCGATCCAGGCCCGCTGGCGTTCGCCGCCGGACAACGTGGCGACCGGGCGGTCACGCAAGGCGGCGAGATGGGTCAGTTGCAACGCCTGCCGGACCATGGCGCGATCGTGGTCGGAGGAGCTGCGCCAGCGTTGCCGATAGGGGTAGCGGCCGTAAGCCACCAGTTCCGCCACCGATAAATCGTCCGGAGCGGAATTCAACTGCGGCAGGATGGCCATTTCCCGGGCCAGTTGTCCGGTAGGCCAGTCATGTACGGCGCGTCCGTCGAGATAGACCCCGCCGGATTCCGGGGGCAGCAGCCGTCCGATCGTTTTCAGCAATGTGGATTTGCCCGAACCGTTGGCGCCGATCAGGGTGATGATTTCTCCCTCCTCCACCGTCAGAGTCAAATGGTCGATGACACGGTTGTCGCGGCCGTAGCCGGCGCATAACGCGGTAATGTTCAGTTTCATGCCGTGTTTTTCCTCCGTAACAGATAGAGGAAGAAAGGCGCGCCGAGCATGGCCATGATGATGCCGACCGGCAGCTCCACCGGCGGCATGACGATTCGTCCCAACGTGTCGCAGGTCATCAGCAGTCCGGCACCGAACATGGCGCAACTCGGCAGCAGATAACGATAATCCGATCCGATGATCAACCGCATCATGTGTGGGGCGATCAGACCGACGAAGCCGAGCAGCCCGGTAACGCTTACGGCGGCGGCGGCGAGCAACGCACTGACGGCGATCAGCAACAGCCGCGTCCGCTCCACCCGAATGCCCAGTCCCACGGCGGCGGCGTCGCCCAGCACCAGAATGTTCAGCCGTCGCGACAACAGCAGCGACAAAATTGTACCGCCCAGCGCGTACGGCCAGATCAGATGTACCTGCCGCCAGGATCGCGCCGACAGACTGCCGACCATAAAATCCAGAATTCCGACCACCCGGTCGGGATAAAAGAGCAGCAGGGCATTGATGATCGCCCCCAACAGACTCGAAACCGCCACCCCAGCCAACACCAGCCGCATCGGCTGAATGCCGCGTTTCCAGGCCAGCAGGTAAATCATCAGCGTGGCCGCCAGCGCGCCGCCGAAGGCCGCCGGAACCAGCAATAAATAATATTGCGGCAGTACAATCAACACGATAACCGCCCCCAGTCCGCCGCCGGCGGAAACCCCGATCAGATTGGGCGAGGCCAACGGATTGCGCATGATCCCCTGAAGAATCGCGCCCGCCAGCGCCAGACAGATTCCCGCCAGCGCCGCGGTGAGATTGCGCGGCAGCCGGATGCCGCAGATAATCTGCCGGTTGACGCTGTCCTCGCCCGAAAAGATGGTTCGGAGCATTTCCCCCGGCGACAGTTGCAGGACTCCCTGGTGCAGGCTGAAGAAAAAAGCCAAAAGCACGAAGATTGCCAGTCCGAGCAGGATGAGCGGACGGAGACGACGGCGGTCATGTTGTCGAGAGGAATTTTCAACCCGGGTTGCCGTCATGATCTACTCCCATTTTTCCTGCGGATACATTGCCGCCGCCAATTGACGGAAAGCCTCCGGGAACCGTTCGTTGGCTTTATAGAGAAACAATTCATTCGGCAGATAACAGACCCGCCCGGTTCTGACCGCCCGCAGCTTTCCCCACAGTTCGTCGGCCATCAGTCCGGCCTGCAGTTTCTTTCTGATGGCCATCTGTCGGCCCATAGTGACGATCAGAATCACATCGGGATCGGCCAGCATAACCTTTTCCATGCTGAATTTGACCCGGCTGCCGGTGGCGGTTGACACAATGTTGGTTCCGCCCAGCATGGTTGCCATCATGGCGGTGTTGGCAATGGAGGTTTCCACCGTGACGCCGCGACCGGTAAAGAGAACCAGAAATCGCGGGGACGGCAGCTTCCGGGCCCTGGCGGTGATATTCGCCACCGCCGTGGTTACTTTCGCCGCCGTGGGGCATTCCTTTGCCGTTGTGCCGTTGATGCGACAGAACAGCTCCAGCAATCGGGTGAAGTCGCCGTAATTTTCATAGGTGGCCAGCAGCGAGGCAATGCCGTTCTGACGCAGAATTTCCCGTACGGCGCGGTGTTGTCCCATCTGTCCCGTCAGCAACACCAGATCGGGACGCAGCAACAGAATCCGCTCCGGATCGGGATGGGAAAAACTGCCGACGGACGGCAAATTGCGGGCGGCTTCCGGCAAGGTTTCCCGGCTGGTGACCTCGGGAATGGCCAGGGCGGTTCCCCCGGCGCAATACCAGACCCCGACCAGCGAGCCGTAGCAGATAACCACGCGTTGCGGGTGCTTGGGAATAGTAACCCGATTGCCGTCGTCTTCCCGACAGGTCAAGGTGGTGGCGGTTTCGCCGACGATGACCGGAACGGTGACGGCAATTTCCGTGGCGGCCGTCGCCTGGGGCCACATCGCTCCGGCGGTGGCGGCAATGATGATGAGCAACAGTGATTTTCTCATGATTCCTTCTCCCAGGCTTGTGCCACCTTTTCCATTAATTCCGTTCCCAGTTGTGGGTGCATGAACATGCCCCGGGATGTCAGACCGGACCAGCCGTGACGCTCCGGCAACAGCCAACCTTTCTCCCGCCACTGTTCCAGGACCGCGTTTCCCAGTTCAAGGATGCGGTGGTGGCGGTCCGCGGCGGCGGTTGCCGCCGCCGGGACGAGATTGAGGCGGCGTTGCCGGGAAATCTGCCCGGCCAGTACGGCGGCCACCGGGAAATCCGGGGGCAGTTGTTCCGCCGCCGCCAACGGCTTGCGTCCCGCGGTCACTGCCCGCCGGTATTCCGCCGGATCGTCGGTCTGGGCAAAACGATAGTCGCCCAGCCGTCCCCCGGCGTGGATGCCGAACGGGAGACAGATGTGTTTGCGTCCGGAGATGTCGTTGTTGAGGTTGCGCTCCCGGCTGTCGAGGGCATAATGTTTGATCGAAAGCCGGACCGCGCCGGCGGCGGCCATAAGTTCTTCCCCGTCGCGATACATGGTCCAGCAGGCGGTTTCGTCCGGCAGCGACGGCAGTTGTCCCGCCGCCACTTTTTGCGCCAGCGGCAGGCGATGGTGGACGCGCAGCCGATAATGGTCCAGTCCGGAGACGGGCACTTCTCCCAGAATCAGCCGCTGGTCTTCCCGCCACTGTTCCGGGGTTTGTCCCGGCAGGCCATAAAGCAGGTCGATGACCACTGCCGCCTGATTGGTCATGGCCAGTTGTTGCAGCCGGGCGATCACCTGATTGCGGTCGGCGGCGCGGCCGAGCGAACGGCGCAAAGCGGTGTCGAAGGTTTGCACGCCCAGCGAAAACCGGTTGACGCCGTGATCGAGACAAGCTTGAATTTTGTCGTTGTCGAAACCGGTAATTCGTCCCTCCACGGTGATTTCACAGTCGTTGGCCAGGCGGTAATGCCGGTGCAGCAGCGTCAGCAATGCGGCCAGGTCTTCCGGTTCCAGATCGGTCGGCGTGCCGCCGCCGAAATAAACGGCATTGATCGGATAACGGTTGAGCGCCGGGGCGGCGTCGGCTAATTCCCGACCGAGCAGTGTGACGTATTCCGCCATTCCGGCGCGATCCGTGCTTCCGAAATAAAACGGACAGAACAGACAACGTCTGCGGCAGAAGGGGATATGGATATACAGCGTTCGCAGGCCGCCGTTGTCGGCGGCCGCGGCGGTGCGCCAGGCCGTTTGGGGATCGGCGACCGGAGTACCGGGAAATCCCATCATGCCGCGTTGGCGGCGGCGGTTTTCGGTTGGCAATGGTAACGTCATGGCCGCCTCGGGTTAAAAGGGGTTGTAGTACAGGTCGTCATCGGTTTTCGGTCCGATCCAGCCGATCCGATATTGCGTGCAGAGTTTGGTCGTTCCGATTTTCGACGGCAGAACCCGTTCCACATGACCGTCGGCCCAGGCGGCATTGGCGGCGCTGTGATGACGGAAATGGGTGTAGGCGTAACTGTTGTGCGGGTAAATGATGTAATAGCCTTCCAGTTCGGTCGCTTTGCTCATCATGCCGCCGTTGGCGGCGTCGGTGAAGACCACCGTGGTGCTGGGATGAGTCATCATGGTCCCTTTCATGGAGCAGCCGTAGCGGTTGCCGTTGATATAGTAGGTTGAACCCACGCCGTACAGGTTATAACCGTAGCCGCCGCCGTTTTTACACTGGGTCAGATCGGTTTCGACATGGCCGGAAAATTCCGGACAGACCATGACACCGCGGCTGCTGGAGGTGTAGTCGGATAAATATCCTTCCTGGTTCAGATCCACAGTCTTGTCGGCACAACTGTATTTGCCGTACCAGGTCGGATAGGCGGGGGGACGATTTCTATCCCGCCCCGAAAAGGCGGCATATGGCGGGTAAAGGCCGTTGTTATCACAACTGTAGCTGACGCTGCCGAGGCCGAGTTGGCGCAGATTGCTGATGCAGACGGCGGCCCGGCCTTTACTGCGAACCTGATTCAGTGCCGGCAGTAGTAAGCCCATCAGCAGGGTGATAATGGCAATAACGACCATCAGTTCGATGAGAGTAAAAGCGTGTTGTTGCAGCTTTCGGTACGGGCGGACGGGAAAATGTTTCATGTTACGATCTTCTTCTTGTTGTTGGTGTCATGCGCACACGAATTCCGCGCAAGAAGAATATCCGGAACCGGGGCTCCGTCCGGTGTTTCTGGCGCGGAAACTTTCAAACGGTTCCCCGGAGGATCTGGCTCGCGGCGCGTTTACCGCTTACAGTTGCGCGACAGCTCCCGATTTGCACGGGATTCACTGCCGGAGAATCAACGGATAATATAGTCCGGTTTGGACGGTTTGCCAGGGCTGGAACGGATTTGCCGCTGATTTCGGCCATTTTCGGACGGATGTTTATTCCGTACCGCCGCCGGTACGCAAGGCCTCGGCCCAGGCGGCCGCGGCTGCAGGGTTGGAAGCAAAATGCAGATGGATGTAACTGCCCAAGACCGAGCCGGAACGGAAACCGGTTGCCGTCCA
>JAQUZV010000168.1 GCA_028691155.1 Victivallales bacterium | reverse complement strand
GTGCCGAAACGATGAATCCGCCCAGCGGTGCCCCGACCATGGTACCGAGCGCTACCGCCGCAGCCAGGATTCCCAGCGCTTTGCCCCGTTCCTCACGGGGATAAAGCTGGGTGACGATGCCCTGATTGTTGGCCATATAGGCGGAAGCTCCCACGCCCTGAATGAAGCGGCAGACAATCAGCGGCAGCAGCGAACGGCAACAGCCGCACAACAGCGTTCCCAAGGTGAACAGCAGCGTGCCGTAACTGAAAATTCGCGATTTGCCCATGATGTCGCCCAGTCGTCCGAACAGAAGCAGGGTGGAACAAATGATCATGACATAACTGGCGATAACCCATTCGATGGAAGCGAGCGGAGCGGCGAGACTTTTCGCCATCACCGGCAGGGCGATATTGACGATGCTGGCGTCCAGTGTCGCCATGAACGACATGGAGACCACCACAATCAACGAGATAAATCTTCGGTTTGCAACCGTGGCATTGGCGACCGGCATACGGATATTCCTCTTAAGTAAAAATAAGCTGTTACTATAGCATTGGAATCCGCTAAAGCCAATCCGGTTTATGAGCGATCAAACCATAATGGGAAATTTCTTTACGCCATTACCGAAGAAACGGCGACCCGATGCGATATGTGAAACCGAATCACAATATCTCGGGCGTACACCTTTTTTGCGCCTGTTCGTAATCTTCAGCGGTAACCGGTTCGAGCCAGACACTGCCGTTTTTGCTCATCTGTGGTGTCATCCCGATATGAACAAACGTGCGCTCCGAACTCGCGCCGTGCCAATGCTCGACGTCGGCCGGGATTTCCACCACTTCACCCGGCGTCAGACGGCGGGCCGTTTGGCCGCGTTCCTGATAATAACCGGTGCCGACGGTACAGAGCAACATTTGTCCAATGACATGTTTATGCCACTTGGTTCGAGCTCCGGGCGCGAAAGTGACATTGTAGACGGCCAGGTCACTGGCCGCGTTGACGATCAACATGGCGCGGTGAACGGTTCCGGTGAAGAAATCGTCGGCCAGCTTGCCCGTGGGAAAGACGTCCGGCGGCGTTGTCATGGCGGCCTGCGTCAGAATCGCCGCCATTTTCTCCTCGGACAGGCCGTTGCGTCGACCGATGGCGAGATGTGCCTGCAATTGGGGCCGGGCGTCCGGCATGGTGGCGAGCATGGCGATGGTGGCCAGTTCCCGGGTCGGCCAGGTGATATTGTCGCGACCGAAAATATCGCCGAAAAGATGTGCTTTCAGAAATTCGTCGATGGCCGGGGCAAAAGTGTAAAGTTCATTTTGAACGGGGGAGCCGCAAAGCCGGGTCTGATTTTCCGTTCCTGATTCGATGCTGCGCCCTGCCGGCAGCGGTCGGGGGGCCGGCCCCGCTTCATCCCGGGGGCCGCGTTCGGTCAGGAGTTCCCGGAATACCGCGAGCGCATTGAGACTGCGGGGAAAGCCGCAATAGGCGTAGAGCTGAATGAGTATTTCCTTGATTTCGTTTACGGTCAGACCGGCGTCCAGACCGGCTGTCAGCGCCTGTTTCAGCTCGGCGCGGTTGCCTCGCGCGGCCGCGGCGGAGAAGGCGGCAATTTGTTGTTCTTTGGCGGTCAACAGAGTCATGATGTTTCCTTTTCTGCCGGCGCCGGAAAGCATCGTCGGGCCAGTACAGAGGCCCGACGATATTTTTCGTGCCGGTGGTGCTATTTTTTCAGTTCGATCCGATCCCGGACGAATTGCTGCAATGCCGCATCGGACTGTTTGATGCTGCTTCCGGTAAACGCTGCGGCCGGCAGCACTTTGGCGTGGGTACAGACTCTATTCACGTCGCGTTCGCAGTTCTGCATGCCGCCGCTGCCGTGGGTGAAGAACGGAACAATGGTTTTGCCGTTGAGTTCGGGCGAAGACAGAAAAGTACGGACGGGCGGCGCCATGGTGCCGTACCAGTTCGGGGAGCCGACGAAGATGACCTCATATTTTTTCAAATCGTCCGGCATGGCGACCAGTTCCGGGGTGAGGCCTTCGCGACACTCCTTCTGGGCTTTGGCCAGACACTCTTTATAGGTGGTGGGATAAGCGATTTTCGGTTTGATTTCAAAGAGCACCCCGCCGGTGTCCTTTTGTATCACCTCCGCCGCATACCGGGTGTTGCCGCTCCAGGAATAATAGGCGATCAATACTTTGTCCGGAGCCACGCTGATTCGCGGTGAATTGTTTTCCTGCGCCAGACATCCCAGGGACGCAACCACCGTACTTGCCAGCAACAAAGTCATTTTTTTCAGTTTCATCCGTCAATCTCCCCATTTTAGTTTATTTGATGGTAGCAACAATATCGGCAACGATTTGTTCCGGTGTTAAATGGTAACGCCGATACAATTCGTCCAACGGTATCCGGTCGGTAAATTCCTTGAACCCGCCGAAATTCAATACCTTCATGGTCGATGGGCCATAGAAACGGTCCACTTTTTCCCCGAAGCCGCCGGCGAGAATGCCGTCCTCCAGAGTGACGACCAGTTGATGGTGTGATTTCAGCTCGGTCAGCGTTTTTTCATCCACTTCTGAATAGCAGCGGGGATTGATAAGCGTGCCGTCAATACCGGTTTGGGCTTGCAGCAGCGTTTTTACCTGCCGGCCGAGTCCGAAGAAACTACCCAGTCCGAGAATGGCCACTTTTTCGCCGCCTTCCGCGATCCGATAGCGCTGTCGCATGGTGGCGTCGAAGGTTTCCGTTACACCGGTGGCGTTCACCTGGCCGGGAACGCGGATGACCACCGGATATTCCTGCTGCTCGATCGACCAGTCCAGCATGGCAAAATACTCTTCCTTGGTCACCGGGGCCAGACAGATGAGATGGGGAATATTGCTCATCATCGACATGTCGAAGGCGCCGGTATGGGTGGCGTCACCGCCGGACAATCCGCCCCAGAAGGCCAGGATCGTCGCCGCACTGCGGTTGAGCGCCAGATCCTGTGCCAGTTGATCGTAAGTCCGCTGTAGAAACATTCCCAATGCGAGCAGCACCGGCTTGGCGCCGTTTTTAGCCAATCCCGAAGCGAAGGCCACGGCATGTTCTTCGGCAATACCGACGTCGCAGAACTGTCGTCCCGCCCGGGCGCGAAATGCCGCCGTCATGCCGGTGGCGCTTGGGGTGGCGGGGGAAATGGCAATTACGGTCGGATCGCGGCGGATTTTTTCAAGCAGATAAGCGGCGGTAAGGCTTTCATAATGCTCTTCCTTATTATAGGCGTCCGCATCGAATGCGGCCGGGAGGGCCCAGTGGCCCGCCTCCTGATTCTGTTCCGCCCAGTCGAGACCTTTGCCTTTGGCCGTATGGAGGTGAACCACGACCGGGTGCGGCAGGTCTTTGGCGCGTTCAAACGCGGCGACCAGTTGCGCTGTATCGTTGCCGTCTTCGACGTAGAGATAATCGAAGCCCAACGCTTTGAAGAAATTGCATTCGGCCTGGCCGTGACTGGCGCGCAGTGCCGCAAAGTTTCGGTACAGGCCGCCCTGATTGGGGGCGATGGACATTTCATTGTCGTTCAGAACCACCATAAACTGGCTGTCTAGCATGGCCGCATTGTCGAGCCCTTCGAACGCTTCCCCGCCGGACATGGAGCCGTCGCCGATGATGGCCACGATTTTTTCCGTTCCGCCGGTGAGATCGCGTGCTTGGGCCAGACCGACCGCCAGGCTGACCGAGGTCGAGGTATGGCCGACGATGAACGGGTCGTGGGCGCTTTCCCCGGGATTGGTGTAACCGGAGAAATCATGGTATCTTTCCGGATTCAGAAAACCGGCTTTGCGGCCGGTAAGAATTTTATGGGTATAACACTGGTGTGAAACGTCGAAGACAAATTTGTCGTGGGGGGAATCGAAGACATAGTGCAGTGCCAGTGTCGGTTCGATGAATCCCAGATTCGAGCCCATATGGCCGCCGGTGGCCGTGATGCGCCGGATCAGGGTCTGCCGGATCTCTTCCGCCAGCGCGGGCAGGGCGGTGACGGGCAGTTGTTTCAGATTGGACGGAGAGTCGATTTCATTCAAATACAATTTCATACTGCTGCTATTCCTTCTTGGCTGTATGTTATCAAGTATAGGCATTACAGCAACTGTAAGTCAACACCGGGTGACGATTTTTTGTCGAAAAGTTTTTCTTCCGTGCAAATTCCGGTAGCCGGAGATATTTTCCGTTTCCGGCTTGTCAACCCCCGGGCCGGGATATACATTAAAGTAACTTTAAGTTGCAGGGAGTTGCTTATGATCACATCTCAAGCGTCATCTTCCGCTTATGACAAGCGGCCGAAATATACCGTTAAAGAAGTTGCGGCAATGATGGAGCTCACGCCATATGCCGTCCGGTATTATGAAAATTCCGGTTTGATTCCCGGCGTGGACCGGACCAGTGGCAACGTCCGCATGTTTTCCGAATACAATCTGGGGTGGCTCCGGCTGGTGCATTGCCTGCGCGCCACCGGGTTGTCCATCGACGGGATTCGACATTACATCGAACTGTGCGTTCAGGGCGACGCCACCATTCCGGAGCGGGCGGAATTGATTTTCCGGCAGGAAAAGGTGTTGCGCCGGCAACTTCGTACGCTTCGGGAACAGATGAAAGTGTTGCAGTACAAAAAGGCCTATTACCTGAATCTGCTGGCAAATCCGGGACCGGGGCACGACCAGTGCAATCCGTTCAAGGGCAATTCCGAACCCGGAATTACCCCGCAAGACTGAGTGTTGCGGGGTTCTCCAGCCCGGGTTGATCCTGCTTCAGCGTTCGGCAACCGCGGTCGCGTCCGGTCTCGTCCGGTTCAGTTTATGCCGGCTTTTCATCACGAAAACGACCAGCAGCATTATGAGCACGACGGATGTTCCCATGGTGCCGAGTCCGAGTCCGCCGTGGGCGGTCGGTTTGGTCAGCAGATCGCCGAAAGTCGCGCCGAAGGGGCGGGTGAGGACAAAGGCAATCCAGAACAGTACGACGGAGGATATCCTGGTCAGGTAATGTGCGGCGAGCGTCAGGACCAGCAGACTGCTGATCAGGATGGCTCCGCCCGCGAATCCCAATCCCGAACTGTCGGCGAGGAAGTCTCCCAGCGCGGTACCCAGTGTGTTGGCGATGAGGAAGGCGGTCCAGTAGAAGATTTCGCCTTGCCGGGTTTCGATCGCGGTCACCGACAACGATGCTTCACGGTAATACCAGGCGGTCAGGGTAATCCACAGCAGGGCGAGCAGAATCAGACTGCCGGTGGCGTAACCCAGTCCGAGCGTCCGGTCCATAAAATCGGAAATCGTGGTTCCGGCCACACTGGTGGCGGTGAAAACCAGCCAGTAAATCAGGGGGTTGAAGCGGCGGGCGGACAATTGAAAGCCGAGAGTGATCAGAAACAGGGCGATAAAGATTACCGAGCTCAGGGCATACCCGGCGTTAAGGGTCATCGACAGATGATCCGCCCCGGTCTCTCCGAGG
>JAQUZV010000167.1 GCA_028691155.1 Victivallales bacterium | reverse complement strand
TCGAAAACGTCGAAAAAACCCGCCGGCTTACCGTATTTGACTTTAGTTGCCATTTTGCCTCGAACTATGTTCCATGCTCAATACGCTTCGCTTTTCCCGGCGAATACGCTGTGGCACTTGTTGATAATTTCTTCCACCGACGGAGTATTGCCGCCCATTCGGTTGTAAAAATGCACCGGCTTGCCGCAATTGACGGTCAATTTGACGTCGTCGACCATCTGGCCGTTGCTCATCTCGATGCACAGCAGCTGCGGCGCCGCCAGGGCGCGGATTGCCGTTTTGGGGAACGGAAACAATGTCCGCGGCCGCAACAGTCCGACTTTCAGTCCGTCCCGACGCATCCGCTGCACCGCGGTCCGGGCCAGCCGGCTGACGATGCCGTAAGCAATAATCACCAGTTCGGCATCATCGGTATAATAATTTTCCTGCCGCTGTTCCGCCGCTTCGATCGCCCGGTATTTGGCGCACAATTTGAGATTCACCGCTTCCAGTTCGTCATATTCCAGAAAAATCGAGGTAATATAATTGTTCCGGCTGTTCTTTACCCCGTTCAGCGCCCATGACGGCAATTGCTGCTGCGGCCGCGGTTCGGGCAATTCAACCGATTCGAGCATCTGCCCGACCAAACCGTCGGTCAGCACATAAACCGGCGTCCGGTATTTTTCCGCCAGATCGAAGGCCGTCATGGTCATTTCACACATTTCCTGCGCGGAGTTGGGAGACAAAACGATGCAACGGTAATTGCCGTGCCCGCCGCCCTTGATCACCTGATTGTAATCGCTCTGTTCCGGGCCGATGTTGCCCAACCCCGGACCGCCGCGCATGACGTCGATAATCACCGCCGGCAATTCACTGCCGGCCAGGTAAGACACCCCTTCCTGCTTCAGGCTGATGCCCAGTCCGGAAGACGCCGTCATCACCCGCCGCCCGGTGGCGGAAGCGCCCATGACCATGTTGATGGCCGCCGTTTCCGATTCCGCCTGCACGAAAACCCGTCCCAGGCGGGGGAAAAGCAACGCCGCCGCGTGGGCGATTTCACTGGCGGGAGTGATCGGATAGCCGAAGAAGCAGTCGCAGCCGGCCAGCAAGGCGCCGTAAACCGCCGCTTCATTGCCTTTCAGCAGGATTTTATTGGTATAATTTTCCGCCGTTGTATTATTCACTCTTCCGTTTCCTCCAGCACAGTTATCGCCCCCGGTTCGGGGCAGGAATAAAAACAGGCGCCGCAGCCGATACAGCCGTCTCCGGTATATTGCGCATACGGGACCCCGTTGCAGTTAAGCAGGTCGGTCATTATCAGCACCTGTTTGGGACAGGCCACCACGCAACGGTTGCATCCTTTGCATTCGTCCGGGATAATGACGGTACGGAATTTTTTCTTATTATTTACGGACATAACCGCAAGCATCCTCAAAGTTGTCCCGTCCGGTTATTTGTTCCCGGACGAATTTTTCCTGGCCAAAAAAATCAGGAATCCGGTTCCAACGTCCCGCTGCCGAGTCGCGAGGCAACGCAATATCGTGGTATCTGTTACCTCAAAACCGCATTTTCCACCTTGTGCCGCCTGGTGCCGGCACGACCGGGGGAAGGACTTATCCTCCGCCGCGTCGCCGGACGGCGCCGATTGCTCCCGATCGCCACGCAACACCGTATAAACCGTCCGGCCGATCATGATGAAGTCACCAAAATCCAACGGGGCCGCCCCCTTGACCGGGTTGTGATTGATTTTGACCCCATTGGTGCTGCCGGAATCCTTCAGGACCATTCCTTCCGGAGAAAACACAATTTTACAGTGAAACCGCGACGACTGCCGGTCCAGAACGCAAATGTCGTTTTTCTCACTCCGTCCAAAAGTAACCTCATAAGCACCTTCCGCCGGCGGAACGCACTCATAATCTGCATTGGTTCCACTCAGGCAGACTATTCTCGACATTTACCACTCCCATCGGCATTTCAACTGTTGGTTTAATCTAACGACCAAAACATCAAAAAGCAAGTCATTATCCCGAATCCGGAAAAGTTTTCTTCCCCATACCCGGTTGTTCACGCCGAAAAAATAGTCCGCAACGTTATAAAACCGCCATATCGGCGGGAACTTTTCGTCCTTTTCCCTTGTCCAAGACCTCGTAACCCCAAAAATATGTTCGGAGGTGATGGAAAAAATGAAGATGCCGAAAATTTCATCCGATCGATTCTGGAAACTCATCGTCGTCGTCTTGCTGGTTCTGGTCGCGGTTCAGCTCTATCTGTTGCGTTCCGGCAACGCTCCTGCCACCGTGGCGGAACTTACCGTTCCGACACCGACTCCGGTGGCCGCGACACCGCCGGCGCCGGTGCCGTTGTCTGCCGCTCGCGCCTCGGCCAATACCCTGCCGGCGGTCAAACCGTTGCCGTCGCTTCGGCCCACTACGCCGGCTCCGGCCGGAATGCCCCAACTGCCGATAGTTCAGGCGACCAACAGTTCCCGCCGCCCCGGCATCAATCCCTACGATCAGCCGCAGGTGCTTTCCGGAGCCGACATGTTTGCCGCCATGCAGCAGATGGCGCGGCAGATGATGCTGGAAATGGATCGCAATATGCCGATGCCGCAGTGGCACGATCAATGGACGGGGATGGACAATTTTGCCGCCGACAACGGTCCGACGTTGCAGGCGCTGCCGGATAAATTCGTGGTCAAAATGGCCCTGCCCGGTTTAAATCAGAGCAATATCAAGGCCAGGGTCGACGGCAACATGCTGACGATCTCCGGTCGGCTGGAATCGCAGCAGAATCGGAACCGCGGCAATTATCGCAGTTACACCGGCAGTTCCAGTCAATTTCAGACCTCGCTGTATCTGCCCGGACCGGTCAAGACCAACGGCATGAAAACGGATTACCGGAGCGATGAACTGACGGTGACCATTCCCCGTGCCTGATTTTATTCCGCTTCCATTCCACGGCGGACAGGTTCATCCCAACTCTCCCCCTGTCTGCCGTCCTTCTCCGGTTCGCCGGCGGCCGCCGGCCCCTAACACCAACCCAGGCGGCCCCGGCGAACCTTCTTTTTTGCCGTGTCCCGGCTGATCGCTCGATGCTTCACACCATCATTTCAATGGCGGTCCAGGCAGAATATGACCGCCAGGTACGGATCGGATACGTTATTTCAACCGACGACAGAGTCGAACGCCATTCCGGACCACCATTCCGACCGTCGTCATTCCCCCGTCTCACTCCGGCGACAGGATTGTCGGCGGCGCCGCTTTTTTCGTTGCGATCTTCCGACAGCGGCAAAAAAGTGGCCGGCGGTGGGGAGCACCGCCGGCCGGATTTGGGATGGGGGAGAGAAAAGACCATTAAATGTGGGCGCCGTTTATCCCCGACGCCCGGGGGAGAAGAGAGGCGTTATTATTTACCGTAATAGGCTTTCAGGAACAACTCCTTGATTTCGCTGATCAGCGGATAGCGCGGATTGGCGCCGGTGCACTGATCGTCGAAAGCCTTTTCCGACAGCTCGTCGATCCGGGCCAGGAATTCCTGCTCGTTGACTCCGGCATCCTTGATGGAGGCCGGAATGTTCAGTCTTTTCTTCAGCGCTTCGATAGCCGCAATCAGATTTTCGACCTTTTCGTCCTCGGTTTTGCCGCCGAAGCCCATGGCCTCCGAGATCATCGCATACCGGGTCTTGGCTTCCGGATGCTTGTACTGCGGAAACAGCCCCTGTTTGGTCGGGCGGTCGGTGGCGTTGAACCGGATCACATCACAGATCAGCAACGCGTTGGCCAGCCCGTGCGGGACATGGAACATGGCCCCGAGCTTGTGCGCCATGGAGTGGCAGACCCCCAGAAACGCATTGGCAAAAGCCATCCCGGCAATGGTGGCGGCGTTATGAATCTTTTCCCGCGCCAAAGCATCCTCGGCGCCGTTTTCATAGGCCCGCGGCAGATATTTGAAGATCAGCCGCACCGCTTCGCGGGACAAGGCATTGGTATATTCGGTGGCCAGAATCGAAACCCGGGCTTCCAGCGCATGGGTCAACGCATCGATCCCGCTGTAGGCGGTCAGACCTTTCGGCATGCTCATCACCAGATCGGAGTCGATGATGGCCATGGTCGGGGTCAGTTCGTAGTCGGCCAGCGGATATTTGTTGCCGGTCTGTTCGTCGGTGATCACCGCGAACGGCGTCACTTCCGACCCGGTCCCCGAAGTGGTCGGCACCGCCACCAGGATGGCTTTTTCGCCCAGTTTCGGGAATTGGTAGACGCGTTTGCGGATATCCATGAAACGCATCGCCACATCCTCGAACTTGACTTCGGGGTGTTCATAGAGCAGCCACATGATTTTGGCCGCATCCATCGGCGAACCGCCGCCGACGGCAATGATTACATCCGGTTTGAACGCCCGCATCCGTTCCAGTCCCTTGCGGGCCGTGGCCAGCGTGGGATCGGGTTCGACGTCGGCGAAAATTTCGAGTTTGACTTTGAGGTCTTCGAGCGTCTTGACCATCCCGGAGAGAATCCCGCTGTTGGACAAAAAGCGGTCGGTAACAATAAAAGCGCGCCGTTTGTCCTTGAGATCGCCGAGGGCCACCGGCAGACTGCCGGGTTTGAAATACACTTTCGGGGGAACTCGGAACCATAACATATTTTCTCTCCTCTGCGCCACGGTTTTGATGTTCAACAGATGCTTCGGCCCCACATTCTGGCTGACCGAGTTGCCGCCCCAGGTGCCGCAGCCGAGCGTCAGCGACGGTTCGAGCCGGAAGTTGAACACATCGCCGATAGCCCCCTGACTGGACGGCATATTGACCAGCGTACGACCGGTATTCATCGCATCGCCGAAACGGTTGATGCGCTCGGTATTGGTCGGCTTGGTGTACAGCACACTGGTGTGCCCCATCCCGCCGAAGGTAATCAGTTGCCGGGCGCGTTCCAGCGCCATGTCAAAATCCTTCACTTTGTACATGGCCAGCACCGGGGAGAGTTTTTCATGCGAAAACGGGTATTCGACCCCGACGCCCTCGGTTTCTCCCAGCAGAATCTTGGCGCTCTTCGGCACCTCGAACCCGGCCAGTTGGGCAATTTTCCAGGCCGGCTGACCGACAATCGCCGCATTCACATGACCGTCGATGATCAGAATCCCGGCGACTTTCTCTTTTTCATCCTGCGTCAACAGATAAGCACCGCGATTGACAAACTCCTTTTTCACCGCCTCGTAAATATCTTCCACCACCACCACCGACTGTTCCGAGGCGCAGATCATGCCGTTGTCGAACGTTTTGCTCATCAGCACATAGCTGACCGCCGTCTCGACATCGCAGGTCTCATCGAAGATCGCCGGAGTATTGCCCGCCCCGACCCCGACTGCCGGCAGACCGGAGGAGTAGGCCGCCTTGACCATCCCGGGACCGCCGGTGGCCAGAATCAGACTGATGTCCCGATGCCCCATCAAACGCTGGGACAACGCCACGCTCGGTTCGGAAATCCAGCCGATCAGATGTTCCGGCGCCCCGGCCTTTACCGCGGCGTCAAGCACTACCTGGGCGGCGGCAATGGTACTCTTTTTGGCGCGGGGATGGGGGGAAAAGATGATCCCGTTCCGGG
>JAQUZV010000166.1 GCA_028691155.1 Victivallales bacterium | reverse complement strand
TTGACGGTGAATTTCGCCGATGACTTTCGGCGCCGTCAGGCACAACTGCTCGAAGGAGTTATTGATGAAGAAATTATGGCGATAGATCTCCGTTCCCATCGCGCCATCGAAAATAACAATCTGATTCTGCAGTTTTTCTTTTAAAAGGTCGTTCATTCCAACCGGCTTTCCTGTAGGTTAAAAGTTACATCGGCAATATAACACCATATTTCCGGAAAATAAAATCGCCGCGCTTATTTTTGAGGCAACCGGCGCAGTACCAGAGCCGTTCGGCTCGGCAGATAAACCTGCAGGCAGTGGTGAATATGGTTTTGCCGGATTTCCGCATGGGTAAGGTAATGCTGTCGGGACGCTATCCGTCCGAAACCGCCGAACGGTTCGGCATCCGTATCCAGTTCGAGCACGTATTCGCCCGGCAATGTTTCCACCGGAAAATCGGAGAACGAACGGGTCGGATGAAAATTGAAGAAAAAGAAAAACCCGCCGCGTTCAAACACCAGTATCTTCTGTTCGTCGTGCCGATACAGCAATTGCGGCACCGTCCGCGCAATCAACTCATGCCGTCGGAACAAACCGATCATCTCCCGGTCAAAACGCGCCAGACCGCCGTAACGCAGATTCGGAGCGTCGGCCAGATACCACAGTCGCCGGGCATGCTGATACGACCACCCGTTGTCTTCACGGGGAAAATCGATCCATTCCGGATGACCGAATTCATTGCCCATGAAATTAAGGTAGCCGTTGGCGGCGGCGGCGATCGTTGCCAGTCGCGCCATTTTATGCAGGGCCATACCCCGATCCACCACCAGGTTGTGCGATCCGGCGTGCATATTGTAGTACATTTCGGCATCCATCAGCCGAAACGCCATGGTTTTGCCGCCGACCAGCGCCTGATCGTGGCACTCCACGTAACTGATGGTCTTTTCGTCGCGACGGCGATTGGTCAGTTCATGCCACAATCCCCCCATGCTCCACGCTTCGTCGGGCTGGTCGAAGAGCTTGAACCAATAGTCGGTAACGCCCATTGCCAACCGATAATCGAACCCGATCCCGCCCTGCTCTTCCGGCGCCCCCAAACCGGGCATGCCGCTGACATCCTCCGCCACGGTAACCGCATCCGGACGTACGGCATGAATCACCCGGTTCGCCAGCGTCAGATAGGTCAACGCCTCTTCATCGACCTCGTCGGTGAAATAATCGGCATAGGAGGTAAAAGCACACCCCAGACCGTGATGCCGGTACAGCATACTGGTCACGCCGTCGAAACGGAAGCCGTCCACATGATATTCGTCCAACCAGAAGCGGCAGTTGGAGAGCAGGAAATGCACCACCTCCGGTTTGCCGTAATTGAAACAATATGAGTCCCAGGCGCGGTGAACCCCCCGGTCGCCGTCATGAAAATACTGGTACCTGGTCCCGTCGAACGACCCCAGTCCTTCCACCTCGTTGCGCACCGCATGCGAATGAATCAGATCGATAATCACCCGCAAGCCCAAACCATGGGCCGCATCGACCAGTTCCTTGAACTCTTCCGGCGTCCCAAAACGCGACGATACCGCAAAAAAGCTGGAAACATGATAACCGAAGGAGCCATAGTAAGGATGTTCCATCACCGCCATCAACTGTACCGTGTCGTAACCCGATGCGGCGATACGCGGCAGGATATTGCGGCGGAACTCGCCAAACGTGCCGACGCGCTCCTCCTCGATCGCCATGCCCACATGGGCTTCGTAAATCAAAACGGCATTATCCGACAGTTGCGGAGTCGCATGCCGCCAGCGGTATGGTTGCTGCGGATGCCAGACCTGGGCGGAAAAAATTTGTGTTTTCGGGTCCTGAACCACCCGGCGGCAATAGGAAGGAATCCGGTCGCCGGCCCCGTCATGCCAATGCACCCGCAAGCGATAATGCATCCCATGCGTCAGCAGGTGCGGTAACAACCGCAGCTCCCAAAATCCCTGTTCGGCATTGATGCGTTCGAACCGGAATTCCGGCAATTCCCGCCATCCGGTGCAATCACCGATCAGGAAAATGGCGACAGCATGGGGCGCCCATTCACGAATAACCCAGCAATTGCCCTGAAAGTGCAACCCGAAAAACTCATGACCGGAAGCGAAATCCGCCAGCGAACCATGACCGCCGGTCAACCGCCGCTCCATCGCTCCGACCCGCCGCCGCCGCGCCGCCAACTGCTCCCGATATGGCTGCAGATAAACATCGTCGGCCAGCGCCAGGGTACGGTTGGCCCTATGTTTTTGCATCATAATTATTATTCCGCCCCGTCCGCTCAGCGCACCAGCGGCCGCTGCAGCATGGTTTCATAGATTTCGATATAATGTTTTGCCGTCACTTCGTGATTGAACATTTTTTTGGCTTCCGTCATAATACGCTGCAACACCGGTTCCCGCACCGCACGCGGATTCCGATAAAACGTCATCGCCTGGTTGATCGCCCAGTGCAGCGCATTGGCATCGTAATCGTTGAAGACAAAGCCGTTGCCGGTGTTGTTCCCGAGATCGAGCGGATGCACCGTATCATGCAGCCCGCCGGTGTTGGTGGCAATCGACAGCGTGCCATAAATCGGACTGATCATCTGCGGCAGTCCGCACGGCTCGAAGCGTGACGGAATCAACATGAAATCGGCCGCGGCATAGCCGTGATGCGACAGATTATCATCGAAATCCACCACCGCCACCCGATTGGAAATATCGTGAAACCGGGCAATTTCATGAAACCAATACTGGAACGAACCGTTGGCGACAATCGCAATCTGCAATCCGTCCGCCCAATATTGATGGATCACATCGTACATGATCTCCGCCAGCAGCTGACATCCCTTCTGGATGGGATCCAACCGCGACGGCCAATAGAAGATCGGCGCTTCCGGATCGACATCCAGTCCGGTCTTGCGTTGAAATTCCACTTTGTTTTTGCGTTTGCCGTCCCAGACATTCGCGGCGGTATAGTTGCATTCCACATCGGGATCCGTCGCCGGATCGTAACTATCGTCTGGCGCGTTGAGAATCCCGCTGGCGCAGCCGGCCGCCTTCTTGGCCATGATTTCCTGCCGGATGTTGTCCGGCACAAAGTCATGCCGGCCGTCGCAGATTTCATTGAGGAACGTCGGACTGACCGTATTGATGAAATGCGCCGCAAAAATACCGCTGCACAACAGATCGACCCGGTTGTTCGACCGCGACTCCTCGTAATTGAACGGCGGCCGGTCATAATAGAGATAGTTCCAGAATTCGGCCGCATCGATACCGCGATCCTCAATCTGCTCCAGCGTCATCTTCTGGGTATGAATATTGTGCACGGTGAACAGGCAGGGGATTCCCAGCCGGCGGGCATGCGCCGGAATCAGACCGGTCATCCAGTCGTTGCAATGAATCAGATCCGGATTGACGCGCGGAATGATGTTGTTGATAACCTCCCGCTGAAACGCCAGCGCCTGCTTGAAGCTGTCCACCGCGTAATTGCTGTACACGCTGTTGCGGTAATAGAAAACCCGGTCTTCCGCCAGATGGATTCGGCTGTTGGACAGTCGGCTCACATAGACCCGCAGTTCGCTGTTGATCAGTTTGCCGACGTCAATATTGAACATCCGGCGATAATGAGGCAGCGCCACATGGACATCGGCCCCCTGTTTGTACAATGCCGCCACCAAAGAAGCCGACACGTCGGCCAGCCCGCCGGCTTTGGCCTTCAACCGGTTGGACATGTTACCCATGCCATCCGGCAGATACGTTATTTCCGGGGTGACGATAAGAATCTTGGGATTCTTCCTACCACTGTTATAACTCAACATTTATTCGCCTTTTCTTCCATATCTGCACTATCGACTCTCGCGCGGCATACGTCACCGGTCACCGGGTCAGTTTTCGGCCCATTTGACAAATCCGGGCACACTGTGTTCCCACGTGTCGCTGCATGGCTTCACCCTGGCCGTCAGACCGAAACGCCCCGGAATCCGGCAGTCCAGCACACATTCGTAGATGTAACTGCCGTTGCCTTTGTTTTCCAGCTGTTTCATGACCGCGCTGTTGCTGCCGACGATGTTGTTCTGGGCATCCACCGGTCCGTAATATATCTCCACATCCACTTCATCCGGACTGAGTTCCCCCAGAAAAACTTCCGAATGCAACACCAGCGAATCGCCGACATGCATGTTGGAAATATCGTTGCCGATTGTCGGCGGCACCACTTTCACCGCCCCGAGATATTTAATGAAACGATTCTTGTCCTGAACCAGCCGCACTGCCGCCGCCGCGTTATCCGCCATCAACTCTTCATAATAGCTGACTCCGGCGCCATAAAAGCGACTGTTGTACTCGGCAACCATGCGACCGCTGGAAAATTTGCCGATCCCCATTTTGATCGCTTCCTTCATCATCTTGACCCAGCGTATGGGAATATCTCCCTCCGCCCGGTCATAGAAACAGGGAATAATCTCGTTTTCCAGCAAATGAAACAACACCTGAGCCTCCATGCTGTCGCGCTCTTCCACATTGTCGAACAGTTCGCCGCTGGTAATAGCCCAACCGGCATTCCTATGGGCGCGATAGGCTTCGTCCCACCATCCGTCGAGAATACTGCAGTTGAGCACGCCGTTGATGGAAGCCTTCATCCCCGAGGTGCCGCTGGCTTCCTGCGGCCGCGCCGGAGTATTGAGCCAGACATCCACGCCCTGAACCAGATACCGGGCCAATCCGATATCATAGTCTTCCAGAAAAACCAGCCGGTGCGACAGATTTTCATTTTCCGCAAACTGAATAATCTGCTGAATGAAACTCTTGCCGGCATCATCGGCCGGATGGGCTTTCCCGGCGAAAATCAACTGAATCGGACGCTTGGGATCGGTCAGCAACGCCTTCAGCCGTTCCTTGTCGCGCAGCAGCAACGTCGCCCGTTTGTAAGTGGCGAAACGCCGGGCAAAACCAACCGTCAGCACGTCATCCGACAGCAGATTTTTGTTCTGCACCCCCTGCCGCACATGAATATTGCGGAACTTGAACTGCTTCCTGAACCGCTGCCGCGCCTGACGAACCAGCGACTGGCGGCACATTTCGTGGGCATACCACAGTTCTTCGTCGGGAATATTATCGATGCTTTCCACCACCTTGGCATCCCCCGGCGAATCCAGCCAATCGGGATTGAGATAATGATCGTAGATGATCTTGTTGCGTTCCGCAATCCACGACGACAGATGAACGCCGTTGGTAATGTGGGTGATCGGAATTTCGTCGAGCTTGCGTCCGGGCCAGAGATGTTTCCACATCTCCCGGGCCACATGGCCGTGCAGTTGACTGACCCCGTTGGAGTAGTTGGACATCCGCAACCCCAGAATGGTCATACATATTTCGTGCGATTTATTGCGCATGTCGATCGACACGCCCCAGTTGATGAAGCGATCGACATCCACACAGACATCCTTTTTCATCGCCTCCAGATAGGGGCGGACCAGCCCGATGTCGAAAACTTCGTTCCCGGCCGGAACCGGAGTATGGGTGGTGAAGACATTGGAACGCCAGACCACTTCCACCGCCACATCGGGATCGAGTCCCCGATCGTGAACCAGATGG
>JAQUZV010000165.1 GCA_028691155.1 Victivallales bacterium | reverse complement strand
CGGGGTAATCTTAATGATTTGCATGAATCTGCCCGATAATGGTATTGAGGGCGGCAACACAATTTTTCTTGGCATAATTGCCGATCAGCTCCGTCGGGTCGACATGAATCCGCGCCTGCTCCCGGAACAGCCGGGACATCTTTTCCACCGCCCCGGCCCGGTCGTTGACGTCGATTCTGATCCCGTTGACAAAGTCTTCCGGCTCCTCGCTCTCTTTCCCGCCGATGATCGGGGTACCGCACAGCAACGCTTCCTTGAGCGGCCAGCAGGCCGGTTGATTGATACTGGGCTGGCAGACGAAATCCACGGCACTGTAATATGACGGCAGGTCCTGCTTGTCCAGGCACCCGAGGTATTCGACATGATCCTGCAAACCGAGCTTAGCCACCTTTTCCTGCAACATTTTAATGCCTTGAGGATAATTCACGTAAACGGTCACCAGCAACTTCAGCCGGGGATAGTCGGAACTCAAATCCCGGATCACTTCCAGCAACGGGAAAGTACCCTTGATGCCGGTCAGGTCGGTACTGTGGAACAACAGCGGCGAACCGGGATGCCGATCCCGAATCCGGGTAATTTCCCCGTCATCGACGCGATGATAGATATCGGTGTCGATTCCGGCATACACCACCAGCGGCGTCAAACCGTAGATCTCTTCGATTTTGGGAATATTGGTATTGTTGACAGTCAGAACGATGTCCATCTTCCGGGTCGCCGCAATATCCGACCGGGCATAAGCGCGTTTGGCCAGCCGGAAGAAACAGCGCTGCGGCAGGTTGAAGTTTTTAAGGAAAACCGAATCGTAAAA
This sequence comes from Victivallales bacterium, assembly GCA_028691155.1. Taxonomy (GTDB): domain Bacteria; phylum Verrucomicrobiota; class Lentisphaeria; order Victivallales; family SZUA-371; genus SZUA-371. Next base: position 4,783 of record JAQUZV010000165.1, on the reverse strand, counting down.
AAAGGCAAACGGTTCGTAACACATCTGGATTTTGGGTTGGGGCATATCCGCCACCAGCCAGTTCATCGGGAACATCGAACTGATGATGAAATCGTAATCTTCGAGTTCCCGTTTCAACATCCGGCGTTTTTGCCGCAACCGCCACGGCAACGTCAGCCAATAAAAAGGATGATTGGTGGAAATCGTATCCAGTTCCCGCAGATTCATGCCATTGCGCCGCAGCTGTTCGGTAGCTTCCGGCCCGGCAAAATCACAAAACATGGTCACTTCGTGGCCGAACTGTTCCTGCAGCGCCAGACTGTAATCGAGCACAAAGCGCGTACCACCGCTATGCGCGTGGAGCAGATGAGAATGGAACCAGGCAATTTTCACCTTTCACCTCGACTGGTTGGGGGAAAAGTTTTTAATCAGGCGGCAGATGTAACCGATGTCGTCTGCCGTCAATTGCGAATGGGTCGGTAAATTGAAGCCGGTGGTCCCCAACCGGTCGGTTACCGGCAGGAGCTCTCCCCGTCGGGCCGATTCCTGCCGGAACGGCGGCAAGGTGTGCAGGGGAATAAAGAACGGTCTGGTTTCCACCCCGTTCTCCGCCAGATGCCGCATCAGTTCGTCGCGGGTATGGCCGAAACCGGCCGGATCGACAGTGAGGCAGAACATCCACGGAGCCGGAACCGCCCAGTCCGCAATCGGCTGAAAGCCCAATCCGCCGATCTCCTGCAGTTGTTCCCGGTAAAGACGAAAAACCTCCCGGCGGCAAGACAGAATTTCTTCCCGGCGTTCCAGTTGCGCACAAAGCAAAGCGCAGGCCACGTTGGTCAGCCGGAAATTATATCCGGTAACCGGGAAATAATATCGCCGCTCCGGATCCATGCCCTGCCCGCGCAGGGTTTTAAGCCGCAGATAGAGATAGGGGTCGTTCACTACCACCGCCCCGCCCTCGCCGCAGGAAAGAATCTTATTGCCGTAAAAAGAAAAAGTGCCGATTTTGGCCAAGCCTCCGGCCGGTCGGCCTTTATAAGTGGCCGAATGGGCTTCCGCCGCATCCTCCACCACCCACAGGCCATTGACCGCGGCAATGTGGTTGATGGCATCCATATCCGCCGGATGACCGTAGAGATCGACGGCAATGATGCCGCGCGTCCGCCGGGTAATGCTCTTTTCCAGTTGGGAAGGAGAAAGACACCACGTCTCCGGATCGACATCGACGAAAACCGGTTCGGCGCCGACATAACGCACCGCATTGGCCGTGGCAATATAAGTCATGGACGGCACCAGCACTTCATCGCCGGGTCGGACGTCCAGCGCCAACAGCGCCAAATGCAGCGCCACCGTGCCGTTGCAGACCCCGACCACATGGCCGGAGCCGGTAAAAGCGGCGAATTCCTGCTCGAACCGGTCGACGTAGACCCCGCTGGAACTGATCCAACTGCTCCTGACGGCATCGGCAACATATTTCTCTTCATTGCCGCGCAAATCCGGTATTGCCAACGCTATCTTTCTGGTCATATTCCATCATCCGTATGGTTGTTTTTGTGGTGACAAGGCAAAAAACGAAGCATTTCATTACCGCCGCCCCCAATCTTCCGGCAGCGGCTCCCGGCCTGAAACACTTTTTCCGTATACCTCAGAAAAAAATAATCCAGAAACTGAAAATTGCAACCGACATTCCCAAAAACCGGTTGCAATCGCCACACTTTACTCCCGCCGATGATCGCCACGGCGGAACACACCCGTCGCCCGATGTTGCCGGTACGACCCCGTCCGGAAGCAGTGCGAAACCGGCGGCGAAAATTGCCACCGTCCTTTTATATGACCGGGAAGAAAACGACAGATGGCGCCGCCGCCGGATCGTAATCGTTCTTTCCCGAGGGAAATGCGACGAACTCGATGCTACCCCGAAAATCCCGAAAAAATTGTATATCGCCTCGGACCATAAATTTCCTATCCGGCCGGGAACCGGCTCTTGCCGCGGCGCTCTTCCGGGAAATCGCGAAACTTATTGAACGCCGCCCCCCGCCCGCTTCGCTCCCGCCGGCCCCGATACGACAGAATGCCGCGGCGCCGCCGTCCGGAAGGTAAGAATAAATTCCCGCAACCGTTTTTGCGCCGCATTCTTATTGCCGTCGACCGGCGTCATCATCTGGTAAACCTGCCAATTCCGGTCGGGACGCCAGTTGCTGCGGAACAACTTGAAGTTGCCGGTGGAATATTCCGGACAGACAAACCAGGCGTAAATCAGATATTGTTTCCGGTTGATCACCACCGTCAGTTGTTCACACTGCAACTGCAGTTCGGGAACCAGCACCTGCCGTTGGGAAATCACTTCATTGCCCACCGAACGGAGACAAATCCCGATCGGATGAATCTGATGAATATTTCCCTGCGGCTTGACGTACAGCACCGAAACATAGCTCGCCGCATTGAAATAGATCATACGGGAAGCCCGGCAACCGGCAAAAAAACTTTGGTCCAACGGCGTCAACGCCTCGGCTTTCCCCAGCCATGCCCCGCGCTTCAAAGTCAAATCGAGTCGCACCGACTTTCCCGGCGGCAGGGAATTGGTTCCGGTAAGCAGCAATATGGACACCAACACCGCCGCGGCGAAAAAGACCGCCCCGGGCAGAGAAACCGAACGTCGCCAATAGGTTTTCACCACCAGCCAGACCGTTCCCCCCCCAATCCCGGCCAACAGCTTCATCTCGAATCCGCTCAGCCAGGGAATCCCCAGCATCAACCCGAAATAATATTCCGTCCAATACGATGACGACGGACAGCCCAGCACCGCCAAGAACAACGCCGGCAACAACTTTTCACACCACGACCAGCCCCAGTTCAGCCAGACCCCGCCGCCCAGCACCGTCACTCCGGCCACGATGGCGATCGCATTGATATTTTTCTCTTCGGCCAACCACCAAACGCCCAGACACCCCAAAATCACGGTTCCCGCCACCAGACAATGAACGTTCAAGCCATGATGATGCCCTCCCGTCGTCGCTTTGAAGTCATAACCCGTCCGTCGCCATTCCCATCCGACGGTCGTCACCGTCCAAACCAATGCCGCCAGCCAGAACACCACATCCCAGGAATCCAGCGGCGACGACCGCCAGGCATGCAATAAATAGGGAAACTTCCTCGCCAGCGGAACAGCAAGAACCACCATGAGCAATATTCGCAATATCATGGTCACGACACCTCCCGGTCGGGTTCGACCACCAGGTTCTCCCGGTTGCGCTCGGAGGGAAAAAAGACCTGCAGCGCCAGGAAAATCACCGCCACCATAACCACCATCAGCAATCCCAGAACAGTATGAATCGTATTATTGAAGGCAACATCGCCGCAATAATGAAACAACAGCAACGTCACCGTCAGCCGGATGGTGTTGCAGAAAATAATCACCGGCAGAATCAAACTGAAATGCATGATGCGAACCAGCCGCCCCCGATGCTGCACCATCACAATAATCCAGCCGACCAGCAACATGGCTTCCAGTTGCTCGATGCCGCTGCAGGCGGCGGTAACCGCCACTTCCTTCCCTCCCATATTGATCACGGTGCCGGTACCGTCGACCGCAATCCCGAACAGGCGAACAACCGGTACCGTCAGCCAGGAACCGATCAAGCGCAACGGATAACTGAGCAGGAAATGAAAATACGACAACGTGGGAATCACCGTCAACCAGAGGAACAACGGCACTACGATCGCCGTCAGCACCCCGATGCCGCCGACATAACAGATCACCGCGGCAAAGAGAAGAAAAAAATTGGCCATGCGCCAGCCGGCAAAATAGCAGATCACCGGCAACACCAGCACCACCCACGCCAGAACTTTGGCCCGCCGGGTCGGCCAGACCACAATCCGCCCCACCTGATGATATCCGGCAAACACCGTCCCGGCAATAATGGCGCCCCACAGCCAAACCACGACCGCCGCCGCGGTCTCACCCGGGTTGAGAATCACCTGCCATAAACCGATCGCCGCCGCCGCCAGCGTCAGTGCCAATGAGGCCAACACCGGCAGAGAACCGGGCTGGAGATAACGTCGCCACATTGTCGCAAAGGTGCTCATGATTAGTTATTCTTGGTATTGCGCTGCTTTTCTCTGATCTGCTCCAGCATCTTCTTCGCTTCGGCATCGGCGGGAGCCAACGCAAGAATTTCTTCCCAGGCCGCCCGGGCGGAAATCAAATTATTGCCGGCCCCTGCCATCCGCCCCTGCTCCCGCAAACAGGCAATCAACCCTTCCCGGCTCTCTTTTTTCATAAACGATTTATCCAGCGTGAAACGATACTGAATGGCCGCACTGCGATAGTTTTTATTTTCGAACAGACGGTTGGCATAACAGAAACATACCGTCGCCTCTCCCGGCTCGATTCTGATCGCCCGCTCCGCCAGATCGAGCGCTTCTTTCGCCTGCCCCTCTTTGGCCAGCAGTTCGGAGAGATTGATCAGACACGGCACCGATTCGGGATCTTCCCGCAACAGACCCCTGAAAATGGCAATCGCTTCTCTGGAGTCGTCCGGTTTATCCGTCAGACGCAATGTCACCGCCAACCGGAAACGCAACTCCGGTTGCCCGGGCAGGTTTTCCAGTCCCTGGTGCAGACAGGCAATTGCCGCCGCCAGATTATTTTCTTCGAACAGCACCGCCGACCAGGCCATATACAACCCCAGTTGCTTCGGACTCAACTTGACGGCGGCGGCAAAATCCTGCGCCGCCTGCGCCGGTTTCTTATCGATCTTGGCCAGTTCCGCACTGAGCGCCCAGGACAGCGAACAGCGGATCG
>JAQUZV010000164.1 GCA_028691155.1 Victivallales bacterium | reverse complement strand
ATATAATCCTGTTATTGGGGTTAGAAGCTTTTCTGATAATGCTGAAAAAGTAGCAAAGTATGGTAATGAATTTATTAAAGGATTACAAGAAGAAGGCATTATTGCAACAGCAAAGCATTTTCCAGGTATTTGATAGTCATTTTTATCTTTCCCCCTTACTCAACGATGAAATGATTGCCCGCGCCACCGGAAAGTTTCCCGTTGCCGGATTCCCCTGTTTCTTGTCCGAATACGGTTTTCTCCGGTCAGAGCATTACCACTTTACGGGTAATAATGTAACGGGCGCTTTTTTCTGTCTGCGCGGTGTTGATCGGCAATGGGCCGAATTCGTTCATCTTGAATTCCCGTCCGTTCGGCGTCCTGACGCGGCAGTTCGATTCCAGGGCAAAGAGGTTTTTGTCGATGCGGTAAACCCAGAATTCCCCTTTGAACAGCGGCGTGTCGATTTTTACCGATTCGCCGTTGGCCGCGGTGAACTGGATTTTTACCGGCTTGCCGGGGCCGACCGGGGTCAAATTCAGTTCGAACAGCCAACCGGCCTTCTGACGGCTGTTGCGGTCGAAAGTGTACAGTTCGCTGTTGACCAGCGAGATGCCGAGGTTGTCCGGTTCGAACAGTCGTCGGGCTTCTGCCAGCAATGTCGTATCCGAGGTTGTGATCGGGCGGTGAAACAGAAAAATCCCGAACCCTAATCCGAACAGCAACATGGCGGCGGCCGCCGCCGTACAGTAGACATGGCGGAAATGGCGTCGGGGCGCCGGCAGCGGGAAATTGCGGGCCCGACGGAAAAATGCGGTTTTGAACTCGGCTACGGAACGGAAATCCGCCGCGGCGAAACGCCGTTCGTATTCCTGCGATAAATATTTCAATGAATGGTTCATGGCAATAACTCCCTGAGTTGTTTGGCCAGGAGCTTTCGGGCCTTGAATACCCGCCAGTATAATGTTGCCGGGGAGCAACCCAGCGCGGCCGCCGCTTCCCGGGCGGAAAATTTTTCGAACACCGTCAGGCTCAGGGCCGCATGAAGTGGTTGGGGCAATCGCTTCATGGCCAGGGCCACGGCTTCGGTAATTTCCGCGTTTTCACCATGGCCCGGTCGGCCGGTTTCCGTCGCGGGGCCACTATCCCGCCATGCGGTTTCGCGTTGTCGCCGGCGCAACAGATCGTAGGCTTCATTACAGGCGATGCGGCAGACCCAGGCCGAAATCTTCTGCGGCGAATTGCAGGTGTCGAAACGGCACCATGCTTTCAGCATCGCCTGCTGAATCACGTCATCGGTGTCGGCGGCGTTGCCCACGATGCGGAATATCACACGCCGGATGGTCGGCAGTCGGGTATCGATCAATTCTTCGAAAATCCTGTCCCGTTCTGCTGCCGGAGCTTCTTCCCTCATGAAATCTCCCGATATTTTTTCCCTTTTAATTATACTAAATATGACGCAATAACGGGGATAATCTTGGCGGCGAAAAGGAATTTAAGTGAAATTTTTTCCGATCGGTGCTGTTATTCCATCATGATACGGCGATGGATTTCCGGATTGGGAGCCGTAAAAAACACGAACCGGAAAGAACCTTTTCCGGGCAAGGTGTTTCCGGTTCGCCTTATTTTTTCCCCGACCCGACTGGCGGCCGCTCTTCCGGTGGCGGAACGACCGGCCAATATTGCCGTATTATTTTGCCTGGCGGGGTTATGCCCTGGCGTCAGATGTCGGACAATTTGATGCGGTAGACATAAATCGGTTGTTTGGGATTCGGAATAACGCCTTCGACCGGTGGTAGTAGCGACGTAATGTCATAAAACAGTTGTTCAATCCATACCTCGATCTGCAACGTATCCGCTTGGATTTTGGGCATGAAACAAATCCGGGCGAAAAACTTTCCCTGCGGAGAATTAATTCCTTTGACGATGAATTTATCCCCCGTCCAGTTTGATGTTACCAGTTTGACCCGATGATTTTTTTTATCGCATTCAAACAGATAACGACATATCCGACTTTGATCCTCAACCTTGTTGTGACACAAAAATGCCGCCTGAAATGATATCAGCAACCGCCGTGGTCCTTCCGGCGGCAAATATTTGGAATAAGCCCGGAAACGCAGTTCCAGCTTGCGGTTTTTGTCCGCCGGTTCGCGTTCGACGGCGGCAACGGAGATGTCTTTCCGGTCACAGACCGCGTAATCCTGTTCCGGCTGATGATAAGTGGTCGCGGCCCGGTATTGGGCTTCCGACAACATTTTCCGCTGGATCGGGATCCGGTAGCCGACACGGCAGGGCTGTTCCGCAATTCCGGCGGCCGTGACGCAGTATGTGTTGGGGAAAATACCGGGCACCGCGTATGGTCCCAGCATTAAGCGCATTCCTTCGTCATAATCGGGTTGAAAACTGACCGACAGTTCCCCCTGGCCCGACAGTTTCAATTCGCGTTGCAGTGACAACCGGACCGTAAAATTGTTGCTGCTGTTGGTCACGTTGATCCGGACCGTATCTTTGTCCCGATTATTGTCATTGAGGGCAGCGGTGTTGGCATAGAGATACCAGGGATTCGCCACATTGGAACCATGCGGTATCGGACCGCCCAACCAATTGCAGAATTCATCCCTGCCGGTTACCGTTTCCACCGGATACGACAGCCAGTCGGCCTCCGCCGCGGTTTTTTCCTGAACGGCCACCGCGATTTTATAAGTGAAGTTCACCCGATCATATCCCCGATCCTGGTTCGGCCCGACCTGGTCTTCCCTGGGGACCGCGTCGTAAGCGATCTGCAACCGAACCCGATATTGGGGGTATTCTCCCTGGCCTGGATCCAATCCCGCAGGGGTGCTGTAGATCGTATCATTCGCGGTCACCAGGGTACTTTTGGGGACCACCTGCAATAATTTGTATCCTTGTTGCGGCGGGGTTTCCGCCCCCATCGCCGAAAAACCACCCCAGACACTCATGCCGGCCAAAACCACAATGCCGATCGCTTTATGCATTATTGTCTCTCCCAGATATTATTACGGTTCGATCACGATCCCGTGAATTTTTAACGTTTTGATGGCAACCCGGAAAGAAAAATAAGCCCCTGTTTCTTTCCTTTCGTTCGCGTGGAAGCACGCGACCCGAGGAGTGAGGCTTTCATTGACATGTATTGAATCGGAGCACAACTCCCGTCAAAACATTCCCCCCAAGAAAAATTATTCTGCTTTTATTCCTTCTCCCCCATTTTTTACAGTTGTATCGGGATGCTGCTATCATAGCGATAATACGGCATGGCGGAAAAAAGGAGCGGTAAAACACTTTTCCGCTGCTATGCTATAATTTCACCTTATGTTACGACAGCAAGAGTTTGACCGACCTGATTCAAATATATATAGTGTTTCGACTTCCGGCTGTCAAGGGCCGGAAAACAAAAAATCGTACCGTTAAAAAACGCTTTCCCGGTTGCAAAGTGGTCGGCTCCTGTGTATAATCAACTACGTTATGAAAAACCATGATGTCCATATCTTTGTCTTTATCGATGCGTTGGGATGGGAGATCATCCGAAGTCGTCCGTTTCTGAACGATCTCCTGCCCTGGCGTTATCCGGTGGAGATGCAGTTCGGCTATTCCTCCACGGCGCTGCCGACGATTCTGACCGGTGTTCCGCCGACGGTGCATAAGCATTTGAGTTTCTATTATTATGCGCCGGAGCATTCGCCGTTTCGAATGTTGCGCCGGATGAAATTTGCCCTGCGGCCGGGGGGCGTGTTCAACAGTCGCCGGATGCGGCATGTTCTGTCCCGTCTGTTTGCCCGCTTTTATGATTTTACCGGTTATTTCGAGATGTCGGCGATGCCGTTCGAGCGGCTGCCGTATTTCGATTATGTGGAAAAGACCGATATTTTTGCGCCGGGAGGGCTGGCTCCGGTCAGGAATCTGGCCGATGAGTTGCAGGAATGGCAGATTCCGGCGTATATTTCCGACTGGCGTTGTTCGGAGAGCGATAATTTTGCCGCGTTGCGGCGGCAGCTCGGCGTCGGGCGGATTCGTTTTGCCTTTATGTATACGGCCATGCTGGACCGGCTGCTGCATGACGGTCCGGCGTCGCGGCCGGGGATCAACCGGTTGATTGACTGGTACGAGGCGGAAATCCGGCAGGTGGTGGCGGCGGCACAGGATAAATACCGCCGTTACACTTTGCATGTCATGTCGGATCACGGCATGACGCCTTTGGTCGGCAGTTGCGACGTGCGAAGTATGGCGGAGGCGCCGGGATTGCGTTTCGGGTCGGATTTTGCGGCGGTATACGATTCGACCATGGCGCGGTTCTGGTTTTTCAATCCGGTGGCGCGGGAGCAGATTATGGCCCGGTTGTGCTGCATTCGCCATGCCCATGTATTGACGGAAGAGGAAAAGAGACGTTACCGCATCGATTTTCCCGATCATATGTATGGGGAAGAAATTCTACTGCTGGATCCGGGGTGGCTGGTTGCGCCGTCGGATATGGCCAAAGGCAAATTTTACGGCATGCACGGTTATGCCCCGGAGCATGCGGGTTCCATGGCCGGTTTTCTTGCTTCCGAACCGGTGATGCCGCCGCCGGTATGGGTGGGTGATTATCATACCCTGATGCGGCAGAAAATGGAGTGTATTGTCAATGAATGAGGAGTTCAGTGACCAGGGGGACGCCGCGGCGCCGCTGGAAGTAATGCTGGTCGATGACGAAAGCCTGAATTTACGCGTTTTGCAACGGATGTTGCGCCATGAAAGCTACCACCTTGAATTGTGCCGTTCCGGCGATGAAGCGGTGGAGCTGGCCCGGTCGCGCTATTTCGATATCATCCTGATGGATATCATGATGCCGGGGATCAGCGGCCTGGAGGCCTGCGGCATTATTCATGAACATATTCCGGATTTGCCGATCATCATCATGACCGCGATTATCGATGAAAGCGTGGTGCAGGAAGCGTTTGAATGCGGTGCGGCGGATTATCTGCGCAAGCCGCTCAACCAGAAGGAACTGGTGGTCAGAATCAATAATTGCGTCGGCATTCGGCGCGCCAACGCGAAAACCCGCGAATTGTACAATCATCTGCTGCGTGACGTCGAAGCGGCGGCCGGAATTCAAAAGTGCCTGATGCCGGATCGGATGATCTGCTCTTCGCAACTGGACTTCTATTCCATCTACCAGCCGGCGGAAAAGCTCAGCGGCGATGTTTTCGACCTGATTCCCGGGCCGCACGACTGCAGTCTGATCTACATCGGCGACATTTCCGGACATGGCGTTCAGTCGGCCATGCTGACGGCGGCGGTGAAGACCCTGATCCGGCTGGAGGCGGAATATGTGGACGAAGACTTCGATTTCCGGCGGGCGGCCCGCAACATCGTGCGGCGACTGGGACAATTGTTTCTGGACAAGTATATGACCTTTCTCCTGGGCTGTTTCAATCCGGCGTCGGGCGAACTGGAATATATCAACTGCGGCCATCTGCCGCTGCTGCACTATTCTCCCCGCGACCATATTTTGCGGCAATTGGCCGACGACGGCGTGATGCCGGTGGGGCTGCGGATCAATGATGAAGAGATGATTCCGCCGCTCAACCGGATTGTGCTGCAGGATGGTGAAATGTTGTTCTGGTATACCG
>JAQUZV010000163.1 GCA_028691155.1 Victivallales bacterium | reverse complement strand
GCAACGGCATGGGTGGCAAAACAAGACGAGTGGAACCGATTCCGGAGTGAAAAAAATGGTTGCGGGAATTTCCCGGCGGCAGTGTTTTACTCTTCGGGAGTGGTAATCCGGACTGGACAAAAGCCCGAAACGGCGATATAATTAACCGGTTTTAAACCGAAGCGATAAAACTTGATAAAACCATGGGAGACCCATTATGAGCGTAGTGAAATTACGTCCGGCGGAAGAGTGTAAATATGATATTATTTCCCTCGGGGAAATTATGTTGCGACTGGACCCGGGCGAAGGCCGGATTCATACCACGCGGGAATTCAAGGTATGGGAAGGCGGCGGCGAATACAATGTGGCGCGGGGACTGCGCCGGTGTTTCGGTTTGCGTTCCGGCGTGGTTACCGCTTTTGCCGACAATCCGGTTGGGCGTCTGGTCGAGGACTTCATCCTGCAGGGTGGGGTGGATACGTCGCTGATCAAGTGGGTGCCGTTCGACGGTATCGGGCGCAATGTGCGTAACGGATTGAATTTTACGGAGCGCGGCTTCGGCTGCCGCGGGGCACGGGGATGTTCCGACCGCGGCAATACGGCGGTTTCACAGTTGCAGGCGGGCGATATCGACTGGGATTATATCTTCGGCAAGCTCGGTTCGCGTTGGCTGCATACCGGCGGGATTTTTGCCGCGTTGTCCGAAACGACGCCCGGCGTGGTGATCGAAGCCATGAAGGCGGCCAAGAAATACGGCACGGTGATTTCTTATGACCTCAATTACCGGCCGTCGCTGTGGAAGGCGATCGGCGGTAAGGACAAGGCGCAGGAAGTCAACCGGGAAATCGCGAAATATGTCGACGTGATGATCGGCAACGAAGAAGATTTTACCGCGTGTCTGGGGTTTGAAGTCGAAGGCGTCGACGCCAATCTGACCAATCTCGAAACCGCCAGTTTCCAGAAAATGATTACCCGGGCCGTGACGGCTTATCCCAATTTCCAGGTAGTGGCAACCACGTTGCGCAGCGTCAAATCGGCGACCATCAACGACTGGGGCGCCATCTGCTGGGCCGGCGGCAGATTTTATGACGCCATTTACCGGCCGGAACAGGAAATCATGGATCGCGTCGGCGGCGGCGACAGCTTTGCTTCCGGGTTGATTTACGGCCTGATGACCACCGACGATCCCGGCCTGGCGGTCAATTACGGCGCCGCTCACGGAGCCTTGGCCATGACCACTCCTGGCGATACCTCGATGGCGTTGCTGCCGGAAGTGGAAAAACTGATGGCCGGCGGCGGAGCCCGCGTCGATCGCTAACTTGGACCATTGAGTTTTTCCCCCGTTCGCCGTTGTCAGTAGGGAACGGGGGATTTTTTTGCCCGGATGATATTCGGAGAAAAGGCGTCGAATCCGGCGACCGGGGCTTGAGAACCGGTTTCCCGTCGTTCGCAACCCGGGTCGAGAAAAAACCTGCCGGCGCCGAGCGGTCGGCAGCCGGTGGGATGGAACCGGCCAGGGCCGGTTTTCAGAACGTAGTTTTCTGCTGAATGGAGCCGCGGTATTTGGCAAAGACTCCGGCCTTGGAAATGAAACCGAGAAAACGGCCGTCGGGTTTGACCACCGGCAACGCTTCCACATGGAATAATTCAAAGTTGGCCATGGCCACCGCCAGGGTGTCGGAAGGGGAAAGCACGCCGGTGGGTTCGTCCATAATATCGAATGCCAGCAGCAGATCATACATATCGTTGTTGAGCAGGATGGCCCGAACCTTGTCGATATCCACCACGCCGATCAGAACGCCGTGATCGTCCAGAACCGGGAAAATGGTTTTGGGGGTTTCGGTAATGATCTGCACCAGACGACGGAACGGATCATCCTTGCTGAGGCAGGGATAATCGTACTCGATAATGGCCTGAACCCGGATGCGCTGCAGAATCGCTTTGTCCTGATTTTCCGACAACAGCAGGTTCTGTTCGGCCAGAACCTTGGTGTAAACCGAATAGGGTTCGAAACGGCGGGCCACAAAAAACGAGAGGGCGGAAACGATCATCAGCGGGATGAACAGGATATAACCACCGGTGACTTCGGCAATCAGAAAGATCCCCGTCATCGGAGCCCGCATGACGGCGGTGAAGACGCCGCACATTCCGGCGGCGATGAAGTTGGGCGGATTCAGTACCACCAGACCGCTGAGATTGACCAGATAGGCGAAGAGGTAGCCGATAAAAGCGCCGGCGAACATTGACGGGGCAAAAATCCCGCCGTCACCGCCGCTGCCGACGGTCAAAGTGGTGGCGAATACTTTCAGCATCGCCGCGGCAAACAGCAGCGCAATAACGGTTCCGCTGTGACCGTTGCCGATCGGGAACAGCGAAGGGTGGTTGAATACACCGGGCAAATCCCCGTCGAACAGTTTGGTAATGGCGCCGTAGCCTTCTCCGAACAGCGGCGGCAACAGATAGATCATCAGCGACAACACGGTCCCGCCGATCAGCAACCGTTGCCAGTCGTATTTGAGAATTTCGCGAATTTTCCGGCTCATCCAATAGGAGGCCCGAATCATCCAGACCCCGACCAGAGAACAGATCAGCCCCAGTCCGAAATAAAACGGTATCGCCGTCATATCCCAACTGGCGCTGACCAGCAGGAACAATTGTTCCGTGTGCAGCATCCGGGCCACCACCGCGGAAGTGGCCGAAGCCAGCAGGACCGGGATCAGCGACGAGACACTGAACTCCGGCAACAGAATTTCAGCGACAAACAGCACTCCCGCCACCGGACTGTTGAAGATGGCCGAAATCCCGGCCGCCGCTCCACAGCCGACCAGCAGTTGCTGCTGTTGTTTGTTGATGCGAAAGATCTTGGCGGAATTGGAGCCGATGGCGGCCCCGGTCAGGACAATTGGAGCCTCCAATCCGGCCGATCCACCCAGCCCCACGGCAAAACCGCTGGTGAGAATATGGGAAAATACTTTATAAAAGGGCAGGGCGGGTTTGTTGAGGCCAAGGGTCAGAATCAGGTTGCTCAGGCTTTTGTCGTATTTGCCTTTGCCGACAATCAGGCGTTGGATCAGGTAGGAAATGGTTACCCCGAACAGCGGGAGCAACACAACCAGCCACCCCAGGGAATGCGAGGTCATGGTTCCCGCCAGCGGTCGCAGTGTGTGTACCAGTCGTTTCATGGCTACGGCGGCCAGCCCGGAAATTATCCCGACCAGAATGCCGACGATAATAAAAAAACACCGTTCCCCGATCCTGGAATAACACCAGGCCAGCCAACGCAGAAAATAATAACGATAATAATGTAAAAACAACTTATTCATTTTCGAATATCGATAACCATCGTTGCAATTAAGTGAAACAAAAAAATTTCAGCCCCAAAAAGTCTCCCGCAGTACCATATCACCATACCACTTTTTCTCAATGCCGCGGCGACGGTTTTTCCACATAAAATATAAACCGTCAACCGTATCTGCGGGAATAATTCCGCTTCTCACCTTTAAGAACCGTAAAAAGGCGTTATGTTACCGGTAGTATGGAGAATACCAACTTTTAACTATTGCAAATACGAGGTTGCTTTCATGTCGTTTATGACCAAACTGCATCGGGCCTGGGACCGCAATAATTCCCTGGTCTGTGTCGGACTCGATCCCGATCTGGACAAACTGCCGGAATGCGTCCGGCACGAACCGAAGCCGATTTTTGCCTTCAACCGGGCGTTGATCGACGCCACCCGCGATCTGGTCTGCTGTTACAAGCCGCAGATTGCCTATTACGCCGCTTTCGGCGCCGAAGACGAACTGGCCATGACTATCGATTACTTGAGTCAGACCTGTCCCGACATTCCGGTTATCCTCGATGCCAAGCGCGGTGACATCGGCAGCACGGCCGCCATGTATGCCCGGGAAGCCTTTGTTCGTTACGGTGCCGACGCCGTAACGGTCAATCCCTATATGGGCACCGACAATCTCAAATCGTTTCTCGATTACTCCGAACGCGGTGTCGTCATTCTCTGCCGGACCTCCAATCCCAGCTCCGCCGAACTCCAGGAACTGGTGGCCGGAGACCGGCAGATTTATCAGTATGTGGCGGAATATGCCGCCACCCGCTGGAATTACAATCACAACGTCATGCTGGTGGTCGGAGCGACTTTCCCTGAAGAGCTGGGGCGGATTCGGCAACAATGCCCGGAAATTCCGTTTCTGGTTCCCGGTATCGGCGCCCAGGGCGGCGATGTGGCCAAGGTCCTCGAAAACGGGCAGACCGCCGACGGCAAAGGTCTGGTGATCAACTCTTCGCGCGGCATTATCTATGCCGGCAAGGGGCCGGACTTTGCCGCGGCCGCCCGGCGCGCCGCCACGGCGCTGCGGGATGAGATCAATCGTCACCGCCGGGAGGCGACGCGTTGAAATGTATACTTCCGCCGATGTGACTGTTGGTATTGTCTGCCGCCATCCGGAATTGTTGCCACGCTGTTTTGACGGGGTATTGGCTCAAACCGCGACGCCGGCGCGAGTGCTGGTAATCGACCACGATTGTCTTCCCGCCGTCACGGTGGATGATTTCGTGCTCCGGAATTTGCGGTGTCCCGTTGACGTGGTGCGTCTTGAATCCTGTAATTTGCCGGCGGAGACCCGCAATCACGCGTTGACATTGTGCCGGACGCCATTGCTGGCATGGCTCGATCCTGCCGTCGTGCCGTCACCGGACTGGTTGGAATTGATGGTCGATGCCATAGTGCCGCGCTGTCATTGTCTGGCGAGAAGAGCGGAAAAGGTGGTCGGCGTCGGCGGCAAAACCGATTATCTGAACCGGGGCGGGGCACATGCCGTCCCGCCGCGCAATTACGGCGAACGGGCTTTGGATGACGCGCCTTGCCTATGGAGCGGCAACGCCATTTATAAGGTGGCGGCATTGCAGGCCGTCGGGGGCTATCCGGCGGTTCCCGCCGGGGAGGAAGATGCAGCACTGGGGGCTCGACTGCGGCAGGAAGGGCAAGTGATGCTGTACGTTCCCGGCATTGTTGCCGCCGAGTTGTAATTTGTAGGTCAGACCTCAGTCTGTGGCGAGAAGGAAAAACCGGTGAAAGGTCCTTTCCTTCTCGCGTTCTTTCCTTTTCAAACCTGTTTGAGTAGTATTCTTGGCAGCATTTTCCCCGTTTCATCTCCGTGTACCGCAAAGCTGATCTTGAGCCGTAAGGGCAGGGGGTATATAACCTTAGGGGGGTATATAACCTTTTAACTCCCCTGCTCTTATCTATCAAAATTGCTTTAAAAATCTTTTATATCCGGTTGGTGAACAAGCTTTTTATGGGGGTGTCATAACGTACGATATTCCCGATAACGACGGCAGCGGAAAACACGCCGGGCAGGGTTTGGGGTTTATCCCCTCCCTCCCGGCGTTTTATTGTCGTTATTAGGAGTCTGTATTGAGCATACTACAATTTGATTTGGGACAATGGCATTCTTCTCCGGTTTTAAGGCATTGACGCTTATAGTACAAGTAGCAACTTAGAACTTATCAACTAATAAAATCATAATGCTGGATAAATCCTCATGATTTTATTCATGATGATCATAGTGGCGGCCAAATGGAGCAATCCGCGATAAGCAATGTATGTCTTTTCAAATCTGAC
>JAQUZV010000162.1 GCA_028691155.1 Victivallales bacterium | reverse complement strand
GCTGGATGGTGTGACCGCGCCGGTTACCGAGCTCTCCTTTCCCATGGGACGGGACCGGGAGGAGCGACAGCGCCACACCGCCACCCACGCCGAACGCCTTGCCGCGTTGCTGGCGGCGGGAAAAAACTGTGCGTTCGCCACCATCGGCGATCCCTCAGCTTACAGCACCTGCGGCTATCTGGCCGCCGCGCTGCGCAAGCTTCTGCCCGAAGTGCCGATCGAAATCATTCCGGGAGTAAATTCCTGGAGCGCTCTGGCCGCCGCCGCCGGGCAGGTTCTGGCCGAGGACCGGGAGGAATTGCGCATTGTCCCCGGTTATATTGCGCCGGAAACGGCAGCACTGGACCGGCTCCTGGCCGGTGGCGAAGCCGTGGTGTTGCTCAAAACCTATCGTTCCCGCAACCGTCTGGTGGAGGAACTGCAGCAACGCCGCATCCCAATGGTTTACGGCGCCAATCTCGGGTTGCCGGAACAATTTGTTTCCAGCGATCCCGAAGCCATAAAAGAGCGGCCGACAGAATATCTGTCGTTGCTGCTGGTTCCGCCGCACCTTCGGGAGGATCATGACTGAAGCCAAAAAAAGACACCGGCCGTCACGCCGGCTCTGGCCCCTGGTCGCCGCGCTGATCTGCGGCGGCGTAGCCCTTAATTCGACCTGGCGGGAACTGGGCCGTTCCGTTATAACCCTGCTGCAGATTCTCTTCGAAGTCGGACTGGCCTGTTTTATCGGCAGTATTCTGGAATACCGTTCGTGGCTGCGCTTTATCTCGTTTCTGGCGGCGCCGCTGACCCGTTATGGGCGGCTGCCGGCCGGTTGCGCCGCCGCCTTCGTGACCGCGGTGGTTTCCGGCAATGCCGCCGCCATGATGCTGGCGGAACAGCGCCGCGCCGCCACCTTGTCCCGCCGAGAGATGATTTTCGGTGCGCTGTGTCTCAACGCACCGGCGATGATTTCGTTTTCACTGACCATGATGTTTCCGGTGGTCGGCACCATCGGAATCGCCGGAGCGATCTATTACGGCATCACCTATGCCATCAGCCTGGCCATGCTGTTGCTGTTTCTGCTGGCGGCCCGTATCAGCGCTCCCCAAGCAGCAACAACAACAACAGCAGCGGCAACTGCCGTTCCGACGACGCTGCCGTGTTACGACTGGCCGACGGCGCTGCGCAAAGCGGGCCGCCGCACCATGGTGCTGTTGGGACGGGTAATGTTGATTACCGCACCATTATATCTGCTGACCGCCTTTGCGCTGCAACGCGGTTTTTTCCGGCTGGGTTCTCATCCGCTCCCGTCCGGCTGGGAACGTTGGCTGACGCCGGAAACCGGGACCATTCTGGCGGCCCGGCTGGGTGGAATGTTGAGTGCGGCGGGCATTACCGCCGAATTGTTGCGGCAACATCAGGTTACAGTAATCCAGGTGGTATTCGTTTTTATCCTCGGCAATATCGTCAACAACCCGCTCCGAACCCTGCGGCGAAGTCTGCCGGTGGCGCTGGGCATTTATCCCGGCTATGACGGGGCGCTGATTGTCGGAATTCAGTCCGGACTTCGGCTGTTGCTCAATATCGTCGCCGCCGCCGCCATTGTAATTTTCTTCGGATGAGGTAAAATAAAGTATGATCGAACCACAGGAAAAAGAACGCCGCCGGGGTCTGGTCCTGAATTTCACCGGCAACGGCAAAGGTAAGACCACCGGCGCATTGGGCACTGCCATCCGCGCGCTGGGTTGGGGCTGGCGTGTGGCCATTCTGCAATTCGTCAAAGATGATCGCGACACCGGAGAACGGCGCTTTCTGGCCGGATTGCCGCACCCCCCGGAATTTCTCAGCCTGGGTCGGGGCGCCACCTGGACCCCGGACGTCAACCCGGAACAGCACCGCACCGCCGCCGCCCGCGCCTGGCAAATCGCGGCGGCACGCCTGAACAATCCCGATATCGACCTGTTGATCCTCGACGAACTGAACATCGCCCTGCATCAGGGCTGGATCGATCCCGATATCGTCATTGCCGCGCTGCAACACCGTCCCACCACCATGCATGTCATCATTACCGGACGCCATGCACCGGAAAAACTGCTGGCGGCGTCCGATCTGGTCTCGGAAATCAACGAGCTCAAGCACCCGTTTCAACACGGCATCATGGCACAACCGGGGATTGAATACTGAAATGTTCGAACATATTATCTGGAATCTGACCGGCCCCGAAATCGAACGGGAAAGTTTCCGCCGGATCGCCGCGGAATATCATGGCCGCCACTTCAGCGCGGCGGAATGGCCGGTGGCGCGACGGCTGATCCATACCACCGCCGACTTCGCCATTGCCGACACGTTGCAATTTCGTCACGACCCGATTGCGGCCGGACTGGCCGCGCTCCGGCGCGGCGCTCCGATTTATACCGACGCCAATATGATCAAAGCCGGACTGTCGTTGCCCAAGCTGCAGCATTTTTATCCCGGCTACACCCGGGATTCGATTCATTGCGGGGTAGCCGATCCGGCAACGACGGAACTGGCCCGCCGTGAACACACCACCCGGGCGCTGGCCGCGCTGCAACTGGCCCGCCCATTGCTGCACGGCAGTATTTTTCTGTGCGGCAATGCACCGCTGGCACTGGCCGGCATGGTAAAAATGGCGATCGAGGAGGGCATTCGCCCGGCGCTGATCGTCGGGATGCCGGTGGGTTTTGTCAATGTGGTCGAAGCCAAGGAACTGCTGCGGGAAACCGACCTCCCCCACATCACCATCGAAGGACGGCGCGGCGGCAGTCCGCTGGCCGTCGCCACACTGCACGCCATCATGGAGCAGGAATTACCGTGAAACCGTCACACCCCCTGCGTAACGGCTATACGACCGGCAGCGCGGCGACCGCGGCCGCAGTCGCCGCATTCCGGCGGCAGTCCGACCCGGTAACGCTGCAACTTCCCGGCGGCGGCAAACTGACAGTGCCGATATTCCGTATCGGGCCGGGACAAGCCGTTGTCATCAAAGACGGCGGCGACGACCCCGATGTAACCACCGGGAGCGAAATCCACGTCTCCCTGCATCCTTATGACGGGCCGCCGGAACCGGCGGACTATGTGGAACAGGAAGCCGGGCTGGAGCTGGTTATCCGGGGCGGCGACGGCGTCGGCCGGGTGACGCGCCCCGGTCTGGCGGTTGCGATCGGCAAGACCGCCATCAATCCCGTGCCGCGCCGGATGCTGCGGCAGAATCTGGCCGCCGCCGGTTGTTCGGGACGTTATCTGGTCACCATTACGATCCCCGGCGGCCGGGAAGTGGCGGCCCGGCCCATGAATCCCACGCTGGGCATTGTCGACGGAATTTCGATTCTGGGGCATTCCGGCATCGTCCGTCCCTATTCCCATGCCGCTTATGCCGCCACCATTGTATTGCAGTTGCGCAGCTGCGCGGCCGCCGGAGAACCGGTAGCCGCATTGGCGACCGGCAACCGCTCGGCCATGGCTATCGCCCGCGATTTTCCGCAACTGCCGGAAACGTCACTGATCCGAATCGCCGATTTTATCCATGTCGCCGTCACCGCGGCCCGAACCGCCAATCTGCCACGGCTGCTGCTCGGCTGCATGCCGGGAAAATTATTCAAATACGCCTGCGGGGAAAAGAACACCCATGCCCGTTACAGCCGGATCGCGCTGTCACGGCTCCGCGATTTCGGCCTGACCCTGCCCGGCATCGCGCTGGAAAACCTTTCCTCCATGGGCGAGCTGGCCGCCGCATTGAGCCGGGAAACCTATATGGCCGTCCTGGACCGCGTCTATGAACAGGCGCAGCATGTCTTACAGGCATGGGCCGGAAACACCACCGTACAAATAATTCTTTACGACGAAGCCGGGAGGAGGCTGAAATGAATTCGAACTGCAAAATTATCAATATTATCGGTTGCTACGGCAGCGAACCGGCTCCGGCAGCCGCGGCCATATTGGCGGCGGCGGAAATCGTTGTCGGCTCGTCGACGCTGTTACAGAAAATCGCCCTGCCGCCGACGGCGGCAACCATCGCGTGGCAGCACGATCCCAGCGCCATCATTCCGGAGCTGGCAGAACGGAGCCAGACCAAAAACACCGTCATTCTGGCCTCCGGCGATCCGTTGTTTTACGGCATCGGGGCCACGTTGCAACGCTTTATCCCGAGAGAACGACTGCACTTTTTCCCCGCCCCGACCGCGTTCCAGCAATTGTTTGCCCGTCTGGGGCAACCGTGGTCGTCGGCCCGGCTCTTTTCTCTGCACGCCAAACCGGAACTGCCGTTTCGCGCCATATTGCAGGCCACCACGGCAGCCATCTATGGCGACGCCACCCGACCGGCGCAAAAGATTGCCGCCGCGCTGCTGGATCATTTTCCCGCCGCCGCCGAACGGTCCGCCGCCGCCGGGTGCAATCTGGGGTTGCCGGACGAAAAAATCATCCGCGGCACCCTGGCGGAAATCGCCGCCGATCCGCAGGCCGCCGCCTCGCTGTCCGTACTGGCGCTGTTGCCGGAACCGAAGGCTGCCCTGCCGCCGCTGGCGCTGGGGCTGCCGGATGAATATTACTGCCATGCCGACAATATCATCACCCATCCGGAGGTCCGGGCCATTGTCCTGTCCAAATTGCGGCTGCGTCCCGGCGTCATGTGGGATCTGGGGGCCGGCAGCGGTTCCGTCGGTCTGGAAGCCGCCGGATTGTGTCCCGATCTGGAGGTTCACGCGGTGGAAAAAAATCCGGAACGCTTTGTCCATTTACAACAGAATATTCAACAGGAAGGGTTGGCGAACATCACGCCGCATGAAGGTCCCGCCGCCATGTGGCTGGATCGCCTGCCGCCGCCCGACCGGATTTTCATCGGCGGCGGTTCGGCCGAACTGTTGACGGAAAGCTTCGCCCGACTGCGTCCCGGCGGGGGACTGGTGGTTACCGGGGTCACTGTGGAAACCGTTTCCCGCCTGGGTTCAGCGTTACCGGAATACCGGCGCGAACTGCTGGCCATCTCCCTCAGCCGAGCCCGGCCGCTGCCCGGCGGCGGTTCTCTCTGGCACGGGAAAAATCCCATTACCATTGCCGTCTTTTCCAAACCGATGGAGAAACAGTCATGAATGGCAAAGTAATTTTTGTTGGTGCCGGCCCCGGTGCTCCGGACCTGATTACGTGGCGGGGTAAAAACGCCCTTGAAACCGCCGACGTGATCATTTACGCCGGATCGCTGGTCAACCCCGAACTGTTGGCTCTGGCCCGTCCGGACGCCGTCTGCCGCAACAGCGCCGGATTGCCGCTTGAAACCGTAATCGGTTTGATTCGTGATGCTTTTACGGCGGGACGAACGGTGGTCCGCCTCCACACCGGCGATCCGTCGGTTTACGGCGCCATCGGCGAACAGATGGCCCGACTCGATGAACTGGGTATTACTTATGAGATCGTCCCTGGCGTCAGCAGCGTCTTCGCCGCCGCCGCCGCGCTGCAATGCGAGCTGACCGTGCCGGGACAGGGTCAGTCGGTAATCCTGACCCGACAAGCCGGACGAACCCCGGTTCCGGCCGATGAGAGTATTGCCCAACTGGCGGCCAATGCGGCCACGGTGGCCGTCTTCCTCAGCGTCGGCGACATCGACGCGCTGGTGGCGGAATTCCGCCAGGCCGGAAGACC
>JAQUZV010000161.1 GCA_028691155.1 Victivallales bacterium | reverse complement strand
GGAATTGGATTACCTGTCCGGAGATATTGCCGCCACGGCTCATGTTCTTCGCCGCCGGCTGGCGTCGCTGCCGCCGACAGAAATTCTACATTGCCACAACCCGACACTGGGAAAAAACCCGGCGCTGACCCTGGCTTTGTATGAGGAAGCCAAACGCGGACGGGGAATCCTTTACCATTGTCATGATTTTGCGGAAGACCGTCCGGACAATTACAACCGTCTGAAGAAGACGCTTGCCACCGGAACCGGTCGTAATTTACGGGAAATTCTTTATCCGGCGGCGCCGCAATGCCGGTTCGGCGGTATCAACCGTTCCGACTGCCGCCGCCTGGCGGAATACGGGGTGCCGCCGGAACAAATCGACTATCTGCCCAATCCGGTGCCGCCGGCGACGCCGGTTGACGATGCGACGGCAACGGCGAGGTTGCGGCTGGAACTCGGCGTCGGTTCATCGCAACAACTGTGGCTCTATCCGGTACGGGCGATTCCGCGCAAAAACATCGGGGAATTCCTTCTGCTGCTGGCGCTGTTCCGGCAGGAAACGGTGGGCGCAATTACGTTGCCCCCCAACAATCCGGTCGACTTTCCGGCTTATGAACAATGGCGTCGGTTTGCCGCGGAACAGCAATTGCCGGTGCGGTTTGGGGTGGGAGACCATCAGCGGTTACCGGAGCTGTTCGCCGCCGCCGACCTTTGCCTGAGCACCAGCGTCCGGGAAGGCTTCGGAATGACTTTTGTACAACCGTGGCAATACGGCAAACCGGTGGCAGGACGCCGCCTGCCCTCGATATTCACGGATTTTACCGCGGCCGGAATGGTGTTGCCGCAGTTTTACGATCGGCTCGACCTGCCGGGAGAAACACGCGATTTTGCCGCCCTGCCCCCGGATGAACAGCGCATCTGGATTGACCGCGTCCGCGATCCGGCGGCGGCCGCCGCCGTCCTGGAGCTCAACCCGGTGGTGACCCGGTTAACCCGTCCCGGCGATCCGGCCCTCATTGCCGGCAACCGCACCGCCATTCGGCGAAATTTCAGTATTACCGCATATGGGAGAATATTATATGCCGCCTATCAGCAAATTATTGGCCGGTTACCGTAAGCTGCAACCGTTGCCCACCGGCGTGACGCCGCAACTGAACCGTCATCAGGATCCGCCGGTACGCCTGATCCTGTTCGATGTTTATGGAACATTATTGGTTTCGGCGTCGGGCGATATCGATCAGGTGGAACTGACGCCGGAAAAGCTGATCGCCGCGGCGGCGCCGTTTAAATTGCCGTTTCCGGTCGACAGGGATTTCTTTGCTTTCGTCATGGAAAAATACCGTCATACGGTGACCGCCGCCTGGCAGGCGCAACGCAGCGACACCAGACCATATCCGGAAATCGATATTCTTGCCATCTGGTCGCAACTGCTGGAGGAATTGTATGCCGAAGGACGGCTGACCGCCCTGCCCGACCCGGACGAGCAACGCCGAATTGCCATGGTCTTTGAATTGTGCACCAATCCGGTGACCCCGATGCCGGGCATGAAGGAAACTTTGGCGGCACTGCGCGCCGCCGGAATCGAACTGGGGATTGTATCCAACGCCCAGTTTTACACGCCGGTAATTCTTCATTATTTTCTGAACGGAACCTGGAGCGACCGTCCCGAGCTCGACGCCTGGTTCGATCCGGAACTCTGCGTTTTCTCTTATCGGGAACGTCGGGCCAAACCGGATCGAAAACTGTTCGATCGCGTCAGCCGGGTTATTGCCGTCCGGAACATCCCGGCGGCGGAAACGTTGTTCGTCGGCAACGATGTCCGGAAAGACCTGATCCCGGCCGCCGCCGCCGGTTTCGGTTCCGTGCTCTTCGCCGGCGATGCCCGTTCGCTGCGGCTTTATCGCGACGATCCGGCCGTTGCCGCTTTTCGGCCCGATTATACCATCACCGCGCTGGAACAATTACAGAAGGTCTGCCAGTTATGAATCTGTCGCAACTCAATATCGGTATTTTGCATTCGCTGGTCGGCAAAAACGACGGCGTTTCCATCGTCATCGACCAATCGGTGGAAGCCATGGTCAAAAGTCTGAATATTCCGCTCGGGAACATCTTTTTCCTGGCCGCCCACACCTCCCCCCGGTTCAATGCCGAGACCGACGAGGTCTTCTGGCACAAAAACGACATCAATCGTAAAATCGTCAAATATTTCAGCATCGACCCGCCGCAGCACCTGGAAACGCTGATTGAAAAATTTGCCGCCTACGCCGAACAGCGCATCGAGCGGTTCATTCAAACCAACCATATCGATATTTTGATTGCGCACAACACCTCCCATCCCTATAATTTCATTACGGCAGTGGGCCTGGGACGTTATCTGGAAAAGCGGCGCGGCAGCGGCATGGCCTGGCCCAAAGTGCTGGTCTGGTGGCACGACTCCTATTTCGAACGTCCCGCGTTCTCCGACCCCAACGAACTGATGCAACGTTATCTGAAATACCTGCCGGGGACGGAGATCGACGGCATTGTTTTTATCAACCGCGAACAGCAGGCGCTGGCCGAACGCTATTATCAGACGTTCACGCTGCCCAAAAACAATTTTTTCGCCCACTACACCGCCGTAATTCCCAATACCTGCGACATTACCTGGAACTGGCGCGGGCAGGACTGGAACGGCGCGGCGCCGGTGGTGCCGCCGGTCGATCCCTACAATCATGACTTTTTCCGCGATATCGGGTTGGAACGGCTCCTGCGCGCCAAAAACCATATGGTAAAAAATACCATTCTGTTGTTGCAACACACCCGGGTCGTGCCGCGCAAAAAAATCGAAACCGCCATCGACCTGGCATTTCGACTGGCCGCCAAGTCCGTGCCGTCCCGACCGGTGGCGCTGATTGTTTCCGGTCCCTCGGGTGACGAGCAAACCAATTACAAGAATTTTCTCAAGCGGTATTATCTGCAGCAATGCGCCCGGCAGCCACAGGGGGTCCCCGAAGTTTTTCTGTGTTTTGCCGAAAACCGGGTGCTGGCTTATCGCGACGTCATCGTCGACCGCAAATTCTACAGTTTCGGCGAGGTTCCGGCCATCATTGCCGCACATGGCGGGCTCGGGGTGTTCTTCAGCGAAATCGAAGGATTCGGCAACAATCTGCTGGAAATGATCGGCAGCGGCTTGCCGGTCGTGGTCAATCGCTACCCGGTATACCGGGAAGAAATTGCGCCGCTGGGTTTTCAGCTGCCCGGCATTGACCACGGTCGACTCACGGACCAGTTGGTGGATGACGCCTGGGAACTGTTGAACGAGATGCCGCGGCGCAATGCCCATATTTATCATAATATGGCGGTACTGGACGAAAAACTCAATCACCGCGTCATGGCCGAGAAATTGCGCACGCTATTCGAAAATCTCTTTTTCCGGGTTTAGGGTTTGCTCCCCGGACGATGAGGCAAACAGCTTGAAAAAATACCATGGCGAGATTATTTTATGTTGTGAACCCGATTTAATACCGACTCAGAACAGGAATCGCGACAAATGGATTTTGAAATTTGCGACGTTGAATACACCGTGGTGCTGGCCGATGACTTTTCGGTAGCCGAGATCACTCCGGAACTGATTTTCACCGCCACGCGGGATCAAACCCTGGTGGCGTCGGTGAATATCGACCATCTGGAAATGATTCCCTCGTTCCGGGTGGCCGCCCGAGCCGGCAACAATCGGGTAATGATCAGATCGTTCCGCATCTTCAATCCGCGGATTCGGCAGCCGGAGGATCCGGAAGGAGTAAAAATCTATGCGTTGGAACTACAGTTGGCTTCCAGCGTGGACTGTTTCAAATCGCACAGCAAGGAATTGACCATTACTCCGTCGGGCGCCGGACCGACGTAACTTTCGTTTTGGTCCTGAAAAAGGAGATGTCAGTCTTCCCAGTATTCCCGGCCGGAGGCATCGATATAGCCATTATTGCCGCCGGGATTCTCGCTGACCATTGCCAAACCGTGGTGAAAATCATTCACCCAGTCATAACGGCAGGGAATGACCAGATGTCCGGAACGGTTGACAAAGCCCCATTTGCCGTTCAGTTTTACCGCCGCCAATCCCTCCGAAAAACAACCGGCATTGCTGAATTTGAATGGAATTTTCGTTTGGCCGGAATCATTGACAAAGCCCCATTTGCCGTTCAGTTCCACGGCGGCCAGGCCCTCGGCAAAATTGCCGCCGGACTCGTATTTGGCCGGAATAACCACATTTCCCCAATCATTTTTAAAGCCGATGCGGCCATGGTCGCGGTAACTGCGAAGCCCGCCGGACGGCGAAGGCGGCGGCGAGGTCACCCCCAGCCGCAAGGTGGTTTCCGCCGGAGACGCCGCGGCATCATGCTTCCGGCAATAATCAGCCACCCGGGCGGTAATTTCTTTCATATCGAGAATAATACTGCCGCGGCCGCCGGAAATTCGCCCGAAAGAAAGCGAATAACATTTACCGACCGGATAGTCCACTTTGCCATCGGGCAGAATAAAACCGTATTGCCCTTCTCCGACTAACATATGAACATTGCCGGAAGTCATAATTATAGTGGGATATTCACATGGAATCACCATCTCTCCCGCCGGTGTCGCCACGCCCCAACTGGAGCCCTGGCGATAAGGAATCAATGGGGAATGCCGCGTTGCGGCAACCGCCGCATCCTTCAACGGCGGCAGGACCGGCGGCACCGTTACTTCCGCCGCCGCCGGGGCCTGATTCAGAAACAACTTCTTGCCGTCACCGGTATAGAAACGATATATTTCCTGATATTTTCCCGCTTCCACTTCCCCGACAAAGGGAATTACGCCGTATTGCCGTGCATCGGGCTGATACAGCATCTCCACCGCAAATCGTTCCGCCGCCGTCGCGTTCCGAACCATCAGCCGCACCCAGCCGGCCCCGGCCGGAGTATCGAAGCGACGAAAAAAACAGAAACTGGCAATCGATTTTCTATGTTCCGATTCGCCCCACGGCAAAATTACCGCATTGCCCTTTTCCACCCGGCACTGGAACAGCGGTAAGGGCCGGATTTGCGTGTCTCCCGTATACGCGACGCAAGGGCGAATCGCCACGGTCGCTTCGGTCCGATCCGCCGCGGTGATTTTCATGAACAGTTGCATGGCAATCACCGCTCGGAATTCTTCCGCTTTCGCCGCCGTGGTCCGCTCCGCGGCGAAAAGCAGAGAATAATGGCATACACCGCCACAGAACAGACAAAACCAAATAATCTTTTTCATCATCAATTCCTTTTTCTCCGGCAATTGATTATACACCGGGAAAAGCCGCCTTTCTTACTTGGCTGCCGGGGATAGTTCGTTTGCTTTTTCCGCCGTCTGCTGCAACAGCAACAGCCGGCAATCCGGTCGTGCCAGCCGTTCGTGGATATAAACCAGATCGCGGAATTTGTCGGCAGGGTAGAAACCGGGCGGCAAATCCGCGCTGACGGTAATTTGCACCCGGCCGTTTTCCCGGCGTTCCAGTTGGTACGACACCCGGCCGTTATTGACCGGGTCCTGCCAGTCGAAAGTCGGCGGCAACATTACTTCATCACGACACGACGGCGGCAGCTCCACCGTGAAGACCGCCCGGTAATGAATGGCCTCATCCAGCAGATAGGGATTGTGCCGGTTTTCATC
>JAQUZV010000160.1 GCA_028691155.1 Victivallales bacterium | reverse complement strand
CTGGCGCCACATGACGCGCGGCCCGTCCCGGCCCCAGTCTTTTGCCAACGGCGTCCTGTTTCCGGCCAGATTGTCACGATGCTCGCCCCGGAAACATGGCCAGGTGCCGTTGAAGGGACGCAACATCGAGTCGGGATGAAAACGGGTGAAGTCGGCTCCGATTTGCAGTATTCTCTTTTTTATCACCCGGTTTTCCGAGTTATCGCGCCGGGGGGAGGCATATTCGATTTTACGCGGCGAGCGATAATTGAAATAGCTCCACAGCCCGGTAAATGCCAGCGCAACAAAGAGGAGATGAAATATGGTCAGCAGTATTTTCTGTTTCACGATGTCTCCCCGCATGCGGCAAGGAATATCGGCGCATAGAATTTTTCATCGTACCATAAATGGGCGAAGTAGAGTCCGATCGGTTCGGGGGGAATGGTTTCCGGACGGTCAAAGTATGGCTTCAGGAATTTCATTGCTCGCGTTATTGCCGGTTTCGCCTCTTCAAACGGTTGCAACGCTTTGACGCAGCGTGCCGTGAAAATAACATAATCATGTTCCGAATCATAGCTGCCCCAGCCGCCGGATTTATGCTGGCTTTTCAACAGGAAATCTTTCGCGCGTTCCAACATTTCTGCGGCATCATCACCGCCGTAGAGATGTTCCAGTACTACGGCGGTGCCATAGACGGGCGCAATCTTATCTTTGGCATATTGATCACCGAACCAGAGCGGAATAAAAGAACCGTCGGGACGTTGTTCCCGCTGCAAATATGCCAGTATTCGGGTCATGGCGGCTTTTACCTTGATTTGCCATGCGTACGGAAGCTGTTTTTCATAACACGAAAATGCCTTGTAAGCGTGGGCGGAAATGTCGGGACAACTTCGGTCGAAGGGGAATTTTCCCCAGCCGCGACAGAAGGTAGGTATTCCACCGTCGCGATTCTGCAGGTTCAACAGCCAGTCGATTCCATTGCCGACGCTTGGGGAAGCGTCTTCTCCGAGCGCATGCAGTGCGACCAGGGCGGCCGAAGTGTCGTCGGCATCCGGCACCCCGCCGGAACGTGTCGTCCAGCCCCAGCCGCCGGGCGCGGAGCGGGTAAACGGATGTACGGTCGTTGTCTGCTGCGCCTTCAGCCGGGCACGATATAAAGTCTTTTCCCGGTCCGGCAACATATCGGCGACAACGGGCAGAGAAAGAGCAGTGACCCATTGACGCAAATCATGATCAATGGACCAGGCGCCGTTTTCGCGCTGGGTTGCGGTGAGAAAACGCAGGGCGTTTTGAGTGACCGGATGTTGGGATAATCCCGCCACGCCAAGGCACAAGGCGCAGAATGCGGTGAGAGGAGCTGCTTCCAGAAAGCCTCCGCTCGACGGCTGTTTGCGTTCGAGAATGCGTAATGCACGTTTGGCGACGGAGGCCCGGATTCCTTTCATCATTCCGGAGCGGGCATGTTTGTTTTGCGCCAGCCCCACACAGATCAGGGCCGGAATGGCATAGCTGACCACCGGCAGATGCAGACAATGAAACAATTGCTCCGGCAGGATGACCGCTTCGAAAGGAAACTTCGGCATGCGTTGCCAGCCGGCTTCGGTATCGGCAAAAAATCCGGCGGCTGTCGCCATGGCCAGGATGGGAACGGAAAAGGTAAGATCTTTTCCATAGGCGTGCAGAAATCCTTTTCTAATGGCGGAGAAGGAAAAATCGCCGCAACAGTTCAGCAGGTATTCCTGCGCTTTCGCCAGTTTTCCGGCTCCGGAATCATTGCGGGAAAGAGCAACATAGCTCATGAAAGTGGCGGTCAGATTGGCCGGCGATTCCGGCGAATCCCCATACAAGCCATCGGCATTCTGGTGGTTCAGCAGCCAGTTTTTTCCGGCACGTACCGCGTCGGCATACTTTTCGGCGTCGGCCGTTTCCAAAGCGACACATGCAACCGCCGTCGAGACGGCGGAATCGGACAGCCTGCCGGTCCAGAAATAGTCTTTCTCACGAGAGTCTAAAAGCAGTCGGCGCAGGTCGGGTTTCATGCGTTGCCTCCCAGTGCCAGCAGTGCATAAACCGTGTATTCCAGATCGCCTGCCGGGTCGTCGGGCGTTGCGGCAAAAAGACCGTTGGCGCGAAAACATGACCGTAAAAACGGCTTGACCGATATTTTCGGCGTCATATTATATTGGTTCAAAGCAAAAAAGGCGGTTCCCGTAGACAGCAGATCGCCGCATGGTGCTTTTTCCACCGCTTTGAACGAACCGTCTTCCTGTTGTAATTCCAGCAATGCGCCGGCGGTCGGTTCCGCTTCCGGCGCCGAAATTACCATTAGTGCGGATGCCGTGGCGTTGACGCCATATTCGGGATTACCTTTCAGGTTGGCATAAAGTCCCGACTCCAGTCGATAGAGACTTAAATCCGCGTCTGGAGCGTCCATTCCGAAATCGCCATGCAACGTATTCACCAGGAAACGGGAATACGGAGAAAACGGATCGGACTGGGGATAGGCCTCATCGGGCAGGGCGGCGAGACTCCGAACCATCCGACGCGATTTCTCCTCTGCCGGCGGCGAAATGTGTTTTACCGCGTGGCACCGGCATAAGCATGGCAGTGTCAACAATTTCAAGCTATTATTGATTCTCAGCCAGGCGCATCCGTGTACCAGGTCAAGGCTCTTAACATCGATTGCGGCATGCGCTTCCAGGCATCCTTCAAGATTGATCTTGGCGTCTGTTACGGCTGCGAGGAGCAGTCCGAACCAGGTATAATATAAATCGCCGGTTCGGCCGCGGCCGGCAAACAAGCCATCGTCGGCTTGTGATGCCGTAACCGCCTCGCGCATGATCGTCCGAGCCTTGGCGGCCAGACGATCGAATCCGCGGGCGCAGGCCAAATAAAAGTCGGCGGCGAACGAGTTACGCTCAGGCATCTTTCAGTACCCTCCCGCTGAGGCGATACAAAAAGATCTTCAAAACCGGATCGGCAACAGCTTCCAGCGCGGCATATGTTTTCTGTTTGTATTCATGGTAAAGTTCAAAAATTTCCGCTCGTGCGGCTTCGCGGTTGAGGCCTTTCCCACGCATCAGACTGTCTACTGCCGAGGCCGGGTTGTCGTGTATATCTTCGAGATCGTCCATCAACTGATAAGCTACGCCCAGGTAATTGGCGAAGGCATTGAATATTTCCCGGTACCGGTCAAACTCACCGGTCGCGATTGCGGCCATATTCATGGCGACACGAAATGCGGGGGCGGTTTTTAAACGATGGGTTTCAAGACATTGTTCCAAAGTGATACTATTAGCAAGCGACTCGAATTCCTGAGCCTGGCCCAATGACAACTCGCAGTGAGCCTGTGCCGCCTGAACATGCAGTTCGGCCCGGATCTCCGCCGGGATGGCGTCATGGCTCAACAGGCGGTAGCCCTCTCCGATAAGAAAATCACCCACGTTGAGAGCAACGGAATTTCCCGCCTGTTTATGCAGCGTTGGTTTGTCGTAACGCCAGTCGTCCTCGTCCTCGATATCGTCATGAATAAGAGAAGCTTTATGAAAACATTCCACCGCCAACGCAATCGGGTTCATGAAATCGGGAAAATCGGCGCGGTTCCGCAGCGAACAGAACGTACCAAAGGTAATCATCGGACGGTAGTGCTTGCCGTTATCGCAAAGGGCGCCATAGACCAGTTCCGGAAAATTCTTGAGATAAGGCGTCGAGGCGTTCAGATAGCGTTTTACGGTTTCCACCGAAAAGAGTCGCTTAAGATGCGTTCTGATGGCGGTGTCGGGATTGACGTACCGATACGGATCTTCTCCGATGGCCAATGCGTCGTCCAGAAATGAAAGGTCAAACGTGGTATTTTTGCAGCCATCGGCCAGAAGCGGAATGGCGATGCCGGGGACCGCATGGCGCAGCATTGACGGGAATGCTTTTTCCAAAGAATGCAGGCATGATACGCCGATAATCGCGCGGATTTCTCCCGTGTCGATCCATTCTCCGACCCGCGATGACGATTCCGCGACCAAGACATTCAGGCCGGCCTTTTCCGCTTTTTCCGTCAACTCCGGAATCGGACAATTTCCGCATCCCCGGCATAGCAGTCCCAGCTCGTCGCCGGTCGCCTGGCATGCTTGATGGTTCCGCAGACACACCGGAAGCAGGAGTAACCGCTCTTCTTTCGGAATATGGACAATGCCGTTTTCCCATAAGGCGTTGTTCAGCATGATCATGGTATAGTTCATAAAGGCATAATCAAGCCCGGATTCCGTCAACAGGCGTTGCGCGTGAGTCCGGAGACAATCCCGCGTCTGCGGCGGGGGCACGTCATTTCGGTTGACCCAATCGCGTGCCGTCGCTCGAATTTGCCTACGGATGGTCGGTTCCGGCGGCACGGTCTGGTTTATGGTTGACTTCATTATCCGTACGCTCCAAAGCCGAAAAAGTAATATTTTTTACCAAGACGATACAGCCACGACTTTTCCGGGATTTCATGTTCTTTTATGTCATGGCTCAATAAAGGACGGCGTTGTTTCAGTTCGTCGTAGGCGTCGCGGTTCGATGAATCCAGTGCCTTTTCCTGCCGCATGAAAGCCTCCAGCTCTCCTGGCGAATCCATCAGCACGCAACCGCGTCCCGCCTGTGAACTGAAATGGCGAAGTTTTTCGAGAAACTTGTCTTGCTGAAAGATATTTTCCAGGTTGGCGGCGTCCCGATGGAGAAATGCTCCGGTGAACTGAATAACCGGACAAAATTCCACCGCACCATTGGGCGCGATATGATGTGAAATCCCCATCGCTCCCGGACACACCGCCCGGCCCTGCGCATCCCAGTAGGCATCCACAATAATGATCCTGGCCTTTACTCGCTGGTCAACAATGAATTGACGCAGTCTGACAATCTGCTCTTCCGTCAACGCATTTTCCGGGGCTGGATCGGCGCCGCATGGACGGTAGATATAATACCAGATGTAATGCACCCCTTCCGAAATTATATAATGCAAGTATTTTTCATCGACCAGCTGGTCGAAATTGCGTTTATTTATGCTGGCCGCGACGCCGGTGAACAGTCCGGCCTTGACCGCGGCCTGAAGTCCGGACAGGGAACGGGTGAAGACATCTTTATGTCCCCGGCGAATCTCTGATTCCTCTTCCAGCCCTTCGATACTGATGACGGGGGTGACATTGCCGAGTGCGGCCAAACGGGAACAGATGGGTTCATTCAACATCGTTCCATTGGTAAAAAGCTGGAAATAGGCGTGGGGATTGTCGCTGAAAATGTTGAAAAGGTCGGCATGCAGCAACGGCTCTCCGCCCAGGATGCCGAAAAAGCGTGAATCGTATTCGGCGGCAGTATCGATTATTGCCTGAATCTGCTGCATGGAGAGCTGTTGCGGTTCTCTGGTCTGTTCCACCCAGCACCCCTGACATTTCAGATTGCAGCGGTTGGTGATCGACAGCATCAGAAATGCCGGAAAGAATGGTTCATGGCGTTTTTGCCGCTTTTTGAAGGCACGAATGGTCTTGCGGCCGTTCCAGGCGAAACGCAGTAACTTGCGTTGTACCTTGCCGGTGCATCCGGTTGCGATCCGTATCCAAGCGGCTGATTTCACTCTTCGTCCTCCTTGAAGAGAAGCCTGGCTTTGCGTTCCTGCAACCGGGCTTTCAGTGAGGTGTTGGGGGGGG
>JAQUZV010000159.1 GCA_028691155.1 Victivallales bacterium | reverse complement strand
GAAAGTGTTGCATCCCCAATTATTTTGTATTTTCAATTATTTTTTTTTAAGCCTCTAGAGGGATTCGAACCCCCGACCCCCGGTTAATTTGCATTGCTTTTTTGGCAACTTGCCACTCTCGTTCCGATCGATCAGCAACTGCTCCACCATGGCGAAAAAGGTCTGTGACAAGCCCTCCAGTTCGGCCACCGTTTCCCGCAGTTCCAGCGTCTCCTTACCCGCCCGCAGCAGCAATCCCCCACCCCCTTTGCTGTTGAACAACCGGCGCAGAAAGTAGTGGAAGCCGGTCTGGGTGATCCGTAGGCCGAGATGCTCGGCGGCATTGTCTTCCAACGTATGGGCTTCATCGACGATCAAAGCGGCATAGGGCGGCAACAGGGTATTTTCAACCTCGCCGGCAATCTTCATCTTGTGATCGGCAAAAAACAGCGCATGATTGGAAATGATGATATCCGCCTGATCCCAGGAACGGCGTGCCTTCCAGTAATAGCACTGCCGGAAGAAGGAACATTTGGGACCGCGGCAGTTGCCGCCCTCGCAGCAGATGTTCGCCCAGACCCCGCCGTCGCAGTTGAAAGGGATATCCGCCTTGCTGCCGTCGCCGGGATGTCCTTCCAGCCACCGGGTGATGCGTTTGGCTTCGGCCAGGGCCGGACCGTCGGGAAAAAATTCCGCCTGCCGTTCCCCGACCGCCATATACAGTCGCCGCAGACAGACATAATTGCTGCGGCCCTTGGCCAGCGCCGCCTTGAACTCAACGCCAATCACCTGACGCAGCAAAGGGATATCCTTGTCCAGCAGTTGCTCCTGCAGATTGATGGTTTCCGTGGAAATCACCACCGGCCGCGACTCTTTGACCGCGAAATGAATGGCCGGAACCAGATAGGCAAAACTCTTGCCGACGCCGGTTGGAGCCTCCACACACAGATTATGGTTTTCCGCCAGAGCCATGGCGGCGGCTTCCGCCATGGCCTCCTGTTGCGGCCGGTACTCGTATTTGCGGGCGGAGTCAAGGCGACTGAGCGGACCGTCGGCCCGGAAAAAGGCCCGGGTGTTTTCCGGCAGTTCGCGGTGCAGCGCCGGATCGGCGGGGGCGGCAATATGTGCCTCGGCATCCCCGATTTCTTCATAAGTTACCGCGGCATCGCGCATGGCGGCGGCGGCGATGGTATCATCTTCTACCGGTTTGATCATGAGGCGAAACCACTCCTTTTTTTCCGGAATAAAACGCCGAAAAAAAATCAATAAAATCTGTTGGTTGACACTGGCAAAATCATATATGACGCGAATATTATATACGTGATTTACAAGAAACAAATCCACGAAGGAGTTAAAATGTTGAGAAAATCTTTCTTTCGGGTTTTGGCCCTGTTTACGGTCATGACTTTCGTCGGAGCGACCGTCGGCCAGGCGGAAGTTGTCATTACCAAACCCTCCGGGCGCGACTATAAAAATCCGACGTTGTTTGTCGCCGGCATCACCGGCGATGCGGAAGTGGCCAAAATTGCCGCCGACAATCTTCGCCTGTGCGGCTGGTTCGACCCGGCCCGCAACGCCGCTGAAGCCGATTTTGTCATCAACGGCCAAGCCTCGTCGTCCTCGCTGCAGCTGACCGTTGCCGGGCGGGCATCGTTCGTCATGACGCAGCCATTGCCGGCAGCCGACCGCAACCATTATATTCGCAAGGGCGTGGATATGGTTCTGAATAAAATTTTCGGCATCCGCGGCATCTGCGCCACCCGTATCGCATTCAGCGTCAAATCCGGCCGGGCGAAAAACATCTACATTGCCGATTTCGACGGCCGCGACGTCAAGCAGATCACCCATCACAACAATTTATGTGTGGAAGCGGAGTGGACGCCGGACGCCCGTTCGCTCATCTACACCATGTACGGCAATTCCAACACCGATATCATTCAGACCATCATCAATCCGTTGCGTAGCCGGCTGCTGGTGCGCATGCCCGGCCTCAACTGCGGCGCCTCCGTTTCCCCCAACGGCAGAATGCTGGCGCTGATTGCCAGTCGCGACAAACAGGTGGAGCTCTATGTCAAGCCGATCAACGGCAGCACCATGACCCGCCTGACCCGAAGTCGCGCGGTAGAGGCCTCGCCCTGCTGGTCCAGTGACAGTGCGAAAATCTGTTTTGTTTCCGATCTGGGCCGGCGCCGTCCCGGTATTTTCGTCATCAACGCCGCCGGCGGTACGCCGCAGCAGCAGCCGACCATCGGGGAAGAAGCGGTATCGCCGCACATGTCCTCGAACGGTTCGATCGTATATTCCTGCAAAAGCGGCGGACATTACACCTTGGCGATCATCAGCAAAGACCCCAAAGTTCCTTCCGGAGTAATCGTCAACCAGAGCGGCGATTGGGAAAGTCCGTGCTGGGCGCCGGACAACCGCCATGTGATCTGCGCCCGCAATGACGGTCGCGGCACGTCATCGCTGTATATCGTCGACACCTGGACGCTGAAGACCCGGCTTTACCTCAAGGGCTACGACATGACTTATCCGTCGTGGTCCAACGTTTATTAAGGCATATATGACCTATCAGGAAGCCGAAGCATATCTCAACCGGCTCGGGCTCTTCGGCATTAAACTCGGGTTGGAACAGGTTCGGGAGTTGTTTGATCGTCTCGGTGCGCCTGACCGTCATTTACGCTTCCTGCATATCGCCGGCAGCAACGGCAAGGGTTCAACGGCCGCATTGCTGGATGCCGCGCTCCGGAAGGCCGGTTATAAAGTCGGGTTCTATTCTTCGCCGCATCTGGTTTCCATCCGGGAACGATTCCGAATCAACGGGCGGGCGATTGCCGAGGCGCGTTTTGCCGCGTTGCTGACGGAAGTCACCGCCGCGGCCGAAGCCATGCACGCGGCAGGCCGCCGTCCCACCTATTTTGAAATCACCACGGCGCTGGCGGCCGAATACTTTGCCGCGGAAAAAGTCGATTTCGTCATCTGGGAAACGGGGATGGGCGGCCGGTTCGACGCCACCAACATTGTCGATCCGCAATGCAGCGTCATTACCGGCATCTCGCTGGAACACACCGAATACCTCGGCAACACCATTGCCGCCATTGCCCGGGAAAAAGCCGGAATCATCAAACCCGGACGACCGGTATTCTACAGCATGATGCAACCGGAAGCCGAAACGGTCATCCGGCAGACCGCCGCGGCATGCCATAGTCCGGCCGTTCGCGTTCCCCCCCCTTACTATAACTTATCCGACGCCGTTTTCGACCGGGAATCGTTTTGTCAGACGTTTACCGCCGGTCCCTATCGCCTGCGGCTGGGACTGGCCGGCAATATTCAGCAACGCAACGCCGTTCTGGCGGTAACCGTACTGGAGTATCTGGCCGATGAGTTCGGGTTCGATCTGAATCCGGCGCTGACAGGCTTTGCCGCCGCCCGCTGGCCGGGACGGATTCAGCGTCTGGCGCCGGGCTTGCTGGTTGACGGCGCCCACAATCCGGAAGGGGCGCAGATTCTGGCCGCAACTTTACGGCAGTTTTATCCGAACGAAAGCTTCACCTTTATCTTCGGAAATTTTGCCGACAAGGACACCGCGGCCGTATTGCAGCAGCTTTATCCGCTGGCCGCACAATTTATCTTTGTCCCGATTCATGCGGATCGTCCCTGTCGTTCACCGCAGTGGCTGGGTGAGCTGGCCGACCGTTACGGGAGAATCCCCTGGACCACCGCCGCCGATCTGAATGAAGCAACCGCGTTGCCGGCGGCGGGAAAACGGGTCATCGCCGGATCGCTTTATCTGGCGGGAGAAGCGCTGACCCGATTTTGTCCCCCGGAAGATATTTTCGACCTCTAGCCCACGGTGACAGCAGACCTCCGCCCTCCCCCCCATACAAAACCGCCCGATGGGGAATAATTACGGACACGTCAAAAGATGTGACGTTATATAAACCTTTTACTTTATCCAATGCCTGGGAATAAATTACAACATGGATTTGACACCGTCCGAATATTTTGCGGCGGCGGCGGCGGCGGCGGCGGCGGCGGCAGAAAGCAATTTTTTATCAACAGTTTCATACCTGATGATCATGGCCACACTCCGGCCGCCTTCCTGCGCAGTGAAAGAATTGCATTTGACGGTCAATTGGGTATAATCCGAAAGCCAATTGGAACATAAACCGATATATCCACGCAAAAGGTAATCGCCTATATTGTAACTATTCATCCCCCGACAATTCCCAAGTTTAAACAGATATTGCGCGTCATAAGGTTCACCGTATTTCTCAATCAAGGAGTTGCGGATGGAAATAAATTGGTCGACATAATTCATCGAGTTGGGCTCATCGGGGAGAATCACATAATAAGCAACGGAATAAAATCTGCCGTTGACAAAATAAAAATCCACCATTGCATCATTAGTACCCAATTTACAATATCCCGTCAAGGTGTTATTGTCTTTGTTTTGCAACCGGCTGTATCTCCAGATTCTTCTTATGGTGACGGCGGAACTGCCCCAGGGAATATTCATAAAATATTTCAATCGGGAGGAAATGTTGCGCTTTACAGTGGGCGTGGGTGCGGGCGGCTTTTCCCATACCATCGGCGGAAGGGTAAGGCGTTTGCTCCCGCGGCTTTCAGCAACAGCGAATAATAATAATAATGATAGCAACAACAACCGTTTCATTATCATCCCCCTCATGTGGTTGACATACGATAAGATAATCGCCATTAACCGGTATGGCAAGGAATTATCGGGATTCAGGGTTATCTTTCATCTATTTTTTCAATTCGGCAGCAATGGACAGCCACCTGATATTATCTCCCGCAGGAGTAGAAACAAGATTTTTTACCATAACATGACAATGCCAAATTTCAACCAATGCAACAGCTTTCCATATGCGACCCGTTTTTCTCTCCAACTCACAAAGTTGCTTGGCATAAGTAAATAATGGGGGACGCAACGCGACTGATTTGCTATTCAAAATAAGTTTTTCAAATGCCGCAACAGCGGAGGGATTATGTCCAATCAAAAATAGCATTTTATCTCTTGAATAACGGAGTTTGACTCAAAGCTGTCCCAAATAAATTTTGAAAAATGTCGGTAAGCTTAGCCACCTCGGCATGGCTGAAGCCCCGACCCGATTTCGTCCTCCCGGAAGATATTTTCGGCCTCCGACCTACGGCCCCAACAGGCCTCCGCCCCTTCCCCCCCCATGCGGAATCGCCCGATAGGAGCATAATTACTGGTTACGTGCCGAATTTTCTGTAAATTCGCCGGTTGTGGTTCATGGTTCAGCAACTCCGAGATACGCTTTGTTTTCGTCCTGCCATTTTTCGTCGAGTTCGATGAGCATGGCGGGGGCAAGGCGTAACAGCAAATTCTTGTTTAGGAAAAACTCTAATCAGCCGGGTTCGTTTTTTCAACTCCATATTTTGAAATTCCACCATATTTGTTGTTCGCAACTTTTTCTGTTGCGGGATGGTTTTGCTGGAGATGAAACTGGCAGCGCTGCCATGGCACGGACGGAAACACCGCCATTCTCGCGGTTTTCAGTCCGGAATGGTTGTCGCTGGTGATCATCTTGCGGTTGACCCCAAAAACTGGACCACTTGAATCGGTGTAAAATGGCCGTTAAATTAAACCCAAGAGGGCCGTTTTATGAAAAAGACGTACGACAGTAAATTCAAGAGTCGGGTAGCGCTGGAAGCG
>JAQUZV010000158.1 GCA_028691155.1 Victivallales bacterium | reverse complement strand
GCCGAGCATGACCGGATGCAGCCGCATGACACTGCCGTCAGTGGCGGCAAAGGACATGTCGAGACCGTTGTCGGCGGTAAACGCGGCGGTGATTTCCCGCAGTTCGAACTGAAAATTTTCTTTCGGCATCGGCGGTGTCCCCTACCTGATGATGGTTACGGTTTCG
The DNA here is from genome assembly GCA_028691155.1 of Victivallales bacterium. GTDB lineage: Bacteria > Verrucomicrobiota > Lentisphaeria > Victivallales > SZUA-371 > SZUA-371. The sequence continues at coordinate 5,531 of JAQUZV010000158.1, read as the reverse complement.
TCCGGGCTTTTGCGGGCAATGGCGGCCGGTGCAACGTTGCCGTATCCCAGCGGACTGATGGCCAATACTTCCCAGGGCGCCGTCACTCCCGCCGCGGCGTTCATCCGGGCCTGGTCATAGGCGCAGATCCAGCAGGTGGCCAGACCTTCGGCCGTGGCCGCCAGGACCATGTGTTCCATGGCGATGGCGATATCGATGTCGATGACCGGTGTTCCTTCGAGACGTTTCCAGCATGTGTCCCGGTTGCCGATCGCCAGTACAATGGCCGGAGCGTCCAGCAGCCAGGGCTGGCGGTAAACGGCGCCGATTCGGGCGCGGTATTCCGGATTCATCACGATCTCGAACCGCCACGGTTGGCGGTTGCAGGCCGAGGGGGCCAGATTGATCGCGTTGGCGATGCGTTGCAGCGATGCTTCCGGAATCGGGTCGGCCTGATAGCCGCGAATACTTCTTCTGGTTGTGATAACGTCGTAAAATTCCATTTTTCCGCCTCCTTGGTTCCGGCTTTTTATTTGACGGCAGTACCGGCGGCGGGTTGTCGCCGCGTTTCCGGTTGCCGGACATTTCGATTATGAGTTGCGCCGCAGCAGCAACTCCCACAATGCTTTGGCTTCCCGATTGTCCAGCCAATGCAGGATAAGAAAATATAACCCGGCAAACACGGTTCCGCAAACCATCAACGGCCACAGATCGTGACCCAGCCAATGCGGCAGGCAGGACCAATCGCTCAGCCAGGGATAAAGATAGAAAAGCGCGATGGCCAGCAGCAGCGAAATAACCGTGGCCTGGACGGCCGGTCGCAGCAATGATTTCAGCGGCAGCTCCATTCCCAGGTCGCGCCGCAGCAACAGCAGTAAAATCGTATTGTTCATCAATGACGACAATACGGTGGCCAGGGCAATTCCCCCCTGGCGCAACGGCCACATCAGAATCAGATTCAGAATGATGTTGACGACGATGCAGCACAGCGACACCTTCATCGGTGTTTTCATGTCCTTGCGCGCCTGGAACCCGGCGACGACAATCTTGATCCCGGCGAAACATGGAATGCCGATGGCGTAAAACATGATGGTCCAGGCCGCTTCGCGCAACGCTATGGTATTGAAATTGCCGTGCATGAAGATCAGACGCAGAATCTCAACCCGGAAAACCATCAGAAATACGGTGGCCGGAAGGCACATGAACAACAGGTTGTGCAGACCGAAGAACATGATGTCCAACATGTTGGTGAGATTGTTTCTGGCGGCGGCCTTGGACATGCGCGGCAGCACCACTCCGCCCAGAGACAATGCGAACACGCTGATCGGCAGAAACACCAGCCGGTCACAGTTGTTCAACGCCGGCAGCGCGTATTCCCCCAGACTGATGGCCATGGTGCGGTCCACCAGCGTACTGATCTGCACCCCGGCCGCCCCGATCAGACCGGGCAGCATCAGCAACCACAACTCTTTCAGTACGGCCAGCCGGTGAAAAGATTCCCGGGAAAAAACCAATCCCAGTCCATAGTAGTACATCATTCCCAAGGTCAGAATGAACTGCACGATCCCGGCCGCCAACACCGTATAGCTCAGCACTTCCAGGGTTTCGTAATTTTTTCCGGTGAATTTCGGGCACAGCCAAACCAGCGCGGCAATTTCGCAAAGATTCAGCAGCACCGCCCCCATCGCCGGCCAGAAGAAGACCCGGATGCTGTTCAGTGCCGAACTCATGACCCCGATCAGACAGATGAAAATCATATACGGCGCCACCAATGGAATGATGCGGAAAATCAGCACCAGGTCGGTACGGGATACCAGATGCACCGCCAACAGCGAGCCGCCGGAAATGACGATGCACAGCAGCGACAGCAGTATCCCGACCGAGGCCACGATCAGTGTGATCGACTGCCGCGCCTGTTCCAGGCCGGAGGTCACCAGTTCGTGCGATATCATCGGGATCATCGCCGCGCTCAGCGCTCCTTCCCCGAACAGCCGCCGAAACCAGTTCGGCACCAGAAACGCCATCTGCCATGCTCCCGCGAGAGCCCCGCCGCCGAGCACAAATGCTTCGTACATGACCCGCAGAAAGCCCAGAATACGACTCAATAACGTGGCGATCATCAGCCCGCCGGAACTTTTCAGAATACTCTTTGCCGCAATTGCCACTGATATTTTTCCTGTTTATGCCATCACGCCCTAATATAGTGTCCAGGGAAGAATTTTGCCAGAATCAAGATAAAAAAAACCGGAGCGATCGATGATCTGCTCCGGTTCATCGGCATCGTCGGGAACGACTATTCCATACTGATTGCTTCCACGGGGCATTCGCCCACGCAGGCGCCGCATTCAACACAGTCGTCGGCATTGACAAAGGCCACGCCGTCTTTCATTTCAATTGCTTCGGTCGGACACGCGCTGACACAGGTTTCGCATCCGGAACATACATTAGCATCAACTTTTGCTGCCATGGGAGTTTCTCCAAGTTAACGTTTGATTCATTTACCACCGTCGCTTACGATACGACTACGGCTAAAATAAAGCGGCAAACCGAAAAGTCAAGACCGCAAGACGGTTTCAGGAAAATTTTTCAGCACGCATTCGGCGTTGCAACCGGATTTGCGGCACCCTTCCTTGGCCGCCCGGACGATCAGGGCATGATATTCATTGTAAATCGCCGGATCGGTCGGCAGATTGTCCATGAATATCTGCTGCAGGTGGTGATAATCGTCAATTCGGCCCAGCCCGAAATGGCGTTCCGCCAGCCGTCGCGTATAGGCGTCGATGACGAAAACCGGCAGATTGAAACAGTACAGCAGTATGGAGTCGGCAGTTTCCGGACCGATGCCGTTTATCGCCAGCAGATCGCGGCGGAATTCCGGCAGATTGCGACCGTTCCAAACCGGACGGTCGGCGGCGGTGTTGCTTTGCCACCAGGCGGTGAAGGCGCGCAGCCGTCGGGTCTTGAGGCGAAAAAATCCCGACGGCATGATGGCGGTTTCCAATTCGGCGTCGGTCATGGCGGCCATGACGGCCGGAGTCAGCGGTCCGCTTGCCTTCAGGGCGGCAATGGCCTTTTCCACATTGGTCCAACTGGTGTTTTGGGTCAGTACGGCGCCGATGCCGATTTCCCAGGGCGAATCGCCGGGCCACCAATGTTGCGGTCCATATGCGGCATGGAGTTGTTCATAGGCCGCGAGCAACTGCGGTTGTCTCACGCCAGCACCAGTTCTTTCAGTTCCCGGTAATTGGTGACCGTATAATCGGCATGGGCGGCATAGGAATCCTTACCGTCGTTGTGAAAGAAACAGGTGGGACAGCCGGCGGCCTGGCCGCATTCGAGATCGTGCAGATAATCGCCGACCACCAGACAGTGTTGCGGGGTGATTCCCCAGCGTTCCAGAATGTGCCGGATCGGTTTCGGCGACGGCTTGATAAACTCGAAATCCCGGCTCAGACAGAGGTCGAACGACAGCCCGAACCTTTCCCGGAGTCTGGTCACGTTGCGCGACGTATTACGCGTCAGCAGCGCCAGTTTGATGTTGTGTTCCGCAAAGCACCGCAACGTTTCCCGGACGCCGGGTTGCAGGGCGTTCTGTTCCGCCTGCTCGTTCTCGTAATTTTCGATGGTACGCCAGGCCTGCCGCTGTTCCTGCTCCGGCCGCAGTTTCAGGGTTCGGACGATATCCTGTCCGGCCGGAATCCCCAGGGTCTGGCGCAGACGGTTGAAATCCATAATCGGAACGGTAATGGTTCCATCCATGTCGAAAATGATGCCGTGATATTTCATCTTATTCCCTCCGCTCAGGTATAGACGATGACCACCCCGTCGCAGCCGGGGAAATTGATGTCCTCGCCGAAAATGTAATCGCGCACATAACTGTTGCCGGCGATAAATTCGCGCACGGCCTTTTTCAGGGCGCCGGTGCCGTTGCCGTGAATAATCAGCATGCTTTGCGGCTTCGGCCGGTAGAGGACGCGTTCAATCTCCCGGATGGCCTCATCGACGTGGCAGCCGTGCAAATCGATTTCCGTATCGAAATGGTGATGCATGAAATTCCTTTCCGCAGGTAAATTTTATCGTATTTATCATACCTCTTCCGGCAAATTTTGCAAGTCCGGCGATGAATTGATTGAAAAACCTCTTTCCGACAATTATGGTAGTGACGTCGGTCGCCGTCCGGTTCCCTCGAAGGGCGGCCGGAAGGCATGGCTGGTGGCGACCGGGGAGGGGGAAAACGGATTTTTCCAGTAGAGGAACAGGCCGTAACACGATTTCTCTGCCGCCGCGGCGGCGTAAAATCGTATCCGATACCGGGATAAGGAAGAAAGAGAGGAAATTTGTTCGAGCATCCGTCATATATTGTTTTGCACGTGCCGCCGCCGGCGGCGGAGATGGTCCGCAATCTGCGGCGGCGTTACGATCCGGTTCGGGCGGAACTGGCGGTGGAAATCAGTATTACCGGTTCCTGCGGTTTGGGCGGGATCATTGCCGGGCAGGAGCCGGACGCTGTTTTTGCCGAAATTGACCGCGTTGCGGCGGCGACTGCACCGTTCGAGGCGGAATTTGCCCGTATCCGCCGTTTTCACAATACCGGGATTTACTATTTTGCCGTGGCCGATCCGGAAAATTTTATTGCCCTGCACCGGCGTTTGTCCTGTACCGCGATTCGTTTTCAGCCCAATCATTGGCCCTACGAACCGCATTGCACGTTGAAATTGCGCGGTAACATGACCGAGGAGGAAGAGGCGGAGCTGCTGTCACTGGAGTTGCCGCCCAATCGTTTCAATGTCAACACCTTGTCGGTGTATGAACTGGAAACTTCGCTGCAGCCGGTGCTGCGGTATCGCCGGTTGTTGGGATCTCAATCTTAATTCCGGCCTGCTTCGGGGTCGGTCGCCGCTGCAAACGTTACCGGGACGATCCGGCCCTGTTCGACGCGGTATACGGTATCGCATTTTTCCACCGTGCTCAGGCGATGGGCAATGATGACCAGAGTCTTTTTCCCGGCCAGAGCGTCGATGGCGGCCATGAATTCCTGTTCGGTGGCATTGTCCAGCGCCGAGGTCGCTTCATCCATGACCAGCAGTTCCGGGTTGCGGTAGAGCGCCCGGGCAATGCCCAGCCGTTGCAGCTCTCCGCCCGAAAGACGAATGCCGTTTTCCCCGACCATGGTGTCGGCCCCTTCCGGCAGTCGGGACAGAAAAGTATCGAGCTGCGCCATGGTCACGGCTTGCTGCAATCTGGTTGCGTCGATTTGCTCCCGGGGCACGCCCGGGACAATGTTGGCGCGGATGGAGGCGTTGAAAATAAAAATCTTCTGGGGAATGTAGCCGATATTGGCCTGCCAGGCGCGCAGGTCTTCCCGGATGTCGCGGCCATCCACCGTGACGGCTCCCGCCGTGGGTGTCAACAGTCCGGTCAGCAGATCCACCACCGTGGTTTTTCCCGCGCCGGAAGCACCGATCAGCCCGATCCGGTGATTTTTGGGAATAGTCAGTTCGGCTCCGGCGAGGATATTGCGGTTGTGGTTGTAGGCGAATGTGATATCGCGC
>JAQUZV010000157.1 GCA_028691155.1 Victivallales bacterium | reverse complement strand
TGCCCGGCCGTTTCCGGCCATGCCGCTGGCCGATGCCGAACGTCTGGTCATTGTCGCTGCCATGAAAGAATCCCACGGCAATAAAAACAAAGCCGCCGCCATTCTCGGACTGCACCGCACCACTCTTTACAAAAAACTCGAAGAATATCAGTTGGGCTGATGCCCGCGCGGAAGCGACGATCATGAACGAACTCAGGCTGCTGCAACAGGTTTTACCGTTATTGAAACAGAATGCCGCCACGCTGGTCGGGCCGGGGGACGACTGCGCGGTAATTCAAGTCGGCGGCGAACTGCTGCTGTTGGCCGTCGATCAGGTCATTGCCGGGGTCCATTACCGCCCGGACACCGCCCCGGAAGCCGTGGCCGCCAAGCTGCTCAAACGCAATCTCAGCGACATTGCCGCCATGGGCGGCACCCCGTTCTGTGCCCTGCTGACCCTGGCCGGCAACAACCGCGACGAAAGTTGGTACCTGCGTTTTTTCCGCGGCCTGGCCGCCTGCGCCGAACAGTACAACGTCTCCGTTTCCGGCGGTGATTTGGCGGTATTGCCGCCGGGATCGCCACCGGAAGCGCTGGTGGCAACGCTGACGATCACCGGCAAGGCGACTCCGGGTAAACTGTGCCGGCGCAACCGCGCCATGCCGGGACAAACCATCATGACGACGGGACAGTTCGGGCTCTCGTTTTCCTCCGGACATCATCTCGATTTCACCCCCCGCCTGGCCGAAGCCGCGTTCCTGGCCGGAACCTACACCAACTGCATGATCGATGTCAGTGACGGGTTGCTGCTGGATGCGTCCCGCCTGGCGGCCGCCTCCGGCGTCGGCATGATTTTCGCGCCCGAACGGATTCCGCGCCGCAACGGCGCCGACCTGACCGCCGCCCTGAGCGACGGCGAGGATTATGAATTGGTTTTTACCGTCAACCCGGCCGCCGTCGCCGCCTTGCGGTCATCCTGGCCGTTTACCACCCCCCTGACCGCCATCGGGACGACGGTTGCCGCCCATCCGGGACTTGTCTTTGACGAAAACGGGGTTAATTTATCTGCGACGCATAAAACAGGATATGAACACACAAGTGAATAAACAGGTAGTAGAAACATTCAGTGAGCGGCAAACGGAAGAGTTTGCCGCCGATTTGGCCCGGCAGCTTCAGCCCGGCAGTGTCGTTGCCCTGCACGGCGACCTCGGCGCGGGCAAAACCGTATTTTCCCGCGGCTTCGCCCGCGGCCTCGGCATTACCGAACCGATTTCCAGTCCCACCTACACGATCATTCAGGAATACAAACTGCCCGATGAACGCTGGTTTTTCCATCTCGATCTCTATCGGATCGACAACTATATCGCCGCACTGGCGTTCGGCGTGGAGGAATATCTGGACAATCCCGACGCCTTCGTCGTACTGGAATGGCCGCTGCGCATCAAAGAACTGCTGCCGCCGCACACCATTCACATTCAAATCGAACATATTGCCGAAGAATCACGCCGGATTACCATACGGTAATCCGGCATCGGGCGGTTACCGCCCCGGCGCTGGAATTCAATCGAAAGAAACAACCCCGCGGGCATCGTACCGGAATTTCACCTGCCGTTGCTCCCGCCGGGACATATCCGCGGCCAGGCAAATAGCATTGCCGAGATATCCGGAATAGGCATCCTGAGCGGGGAGATAGGCGGGATCCTGCATCATATGCAGCAATTCCCGTGCATGATTGGCATCGCCGCCGCCGTGTCCGGTGCCGTCACCGGCAGTATCGAAGCGGGACAGTTTTCCACTCAAATTGTCGTAGTGGAAAACCTCATGCGCCTCAAAATTGCCCCACACCCGTCCTTTCTGACCAATGGCGTGAAAATTACGCGTGGCCATCGGGCCGGCGCAGTTGAATGACATCAGGAACGTGGCCACCGTCCCGTTAGCGTACTGAATGTTGAGATTCTGGTTGTCGACCACATCCTTATCCACGTTGTAAATACAGCAGTGGGCATCCGATTCATAGCAGCCAGGCCGCAAATTACCGGCGGCGTCGAGCTCCTCGCCATCCGGACGATAAGCGCAATCTTTCCGGTCACAGTCGGCGCAATGATCCGGCAGCAACGGATTGGGATTGAAAACCAGACTGCCGCCGAAGGAGTTCACCGCAACCGGACGGCTGCCGGTCAGCCAGTTGAGCAGATCCATGTCGTGACAGGACTTTTCCATCAGACTGCCGCCGCTGAAACGTTCGTAACGGCGCCAGGGCCGACGGCTGATCGTCGAACTCTCTCCGCGTCCGGCCAGTTCATTGGTTTCCACCGCCACCACCCGACCGATGGCACCGGAACTGATCAACTCATGAATTTTGCGGTAAAACGGGGTGGACCGCAGGACAAATCCGATCAACAGCCGCACCTGATGTTGCCGGGCGGCGTCGAGAATGGCCTCACTGTCGCCCATGGTGGTGGTCATCGGTTTTTCCAGCGCCACGGTTACTCCTTTTTCAATAAAGGGAATCGCCATCTCCCGGTGCAGATGATTGGGCGTCGTGATCACCACGCCGTCAAGATCGTAACGCAGCAATTCGCGCCAGTCGTCATGTTCGGCGAATGCCGTCGTCAATCCGGACTGGACCGCCATCGCCCGGCGATGGTGCGGATTGATATCGGCCACCGCCGCAATCTCAATTTCCGGACAGGAGGCATACGCCTTCGCATAACAGACGCTGCGTTCTCCCGCCCCGACAAACCCTACCTTATACTTTTTCATCGAACCATGTCCTCCTGTTGATGGCAACGGCGATAAACCGCGTCGTTGCGCTGAACACCTTTCATGACGGAGATCACATCCCCGGTTGCAATATATCACCAAAGCTATTTTAAACCAGAGCGATATCACCCCGAGTCATCACATCTTTTCCCATTTCGAGGTGCAGGCCGCAATTACAGAATTTTTTTTGTCCCGGGGGGATTGACTCTTACGGCAACTTTGATTATAATCATAGTATGATGAACTCAGTGCTCGAGCAAAACGAGTTTGATCGAAGTTGATTGAAATGTTTTTCGTGGCCTGCCCTTGCGGTGGACGGAATCTTTACCCGGACATGTTTCGGGAATCCGATGCCGCCGCAGGTTTAGAATAGGCAATGGCGGCAGACAGGTACAAACAAGTTCCCCGGTTACGGGAGAAAAGTCAATTAGTGTTGACGATTTAAGGTACCGCAGCCAACACTGCCATTTTCGTGGTAGGGGGCAGGTTTTCGGTTATACAGGACCGGAAAATCAATCAGAGCAAGGAGGGCATGTTTATCGGTAACATTAAGACAATCGAAGGTTTCAAACGTTAGCGTACTACTCCTTTCATGAGGATTGAATATCAACCGCCGCGGGCATTTCTTCCCCGCGGCTTTTTGTTGTCTGCCGCTCAAAAGAGTATCCCGACACGTCGCCGGCACGTCCGGCGGCAGTGCGTTACGACCACAATGACGGTGGGGGAAAAACGGATGGCGCGATTGTTTTTTGCCGCTTCGGGCATTATCTTATCGGGGACGCAATAAAACCCCAATCAGGAGAAAACCAATCATGCCTTTCGAACGCGGCACGGTCACTTTGACTTATTTTTATCTGGCGGACAAACTGCCCGCCGACTACCTCGAACTCTTTGCAGCCAACAAAGCGGGAATGATCGATCAGGTCAAGGATGACCCTCAGATCGGTTGGGTGTCCGGCCGGACGCTGCTGGAAAATACCATCGATGAAAACACCTGCATTCTCGGCGGGCACGTCTATATGAACATGCGCACCGCCGAACGCAAGGTCCCCGCCACGTTGCTCAACGCCATCTGCCAACGGGATGAAATTGCGTTCATGGTCGAAAACAACGCGGAAAAGGTTCCGGCCAAAATCCGCAAAGAGATCAGAGAAGACGCCATGGAAAAAAACCTGATGAAGATGCCGCCGGGCATCACCGGGTTGCCGTTCGTCATCGACACCGTGGCCGACATGCTCTATCTCGGGACCGGATCGACCAAGCAGATCGACAACTTTATCGCCTTCTTCTACAAAACCACCGGCGTCGAACCCGTGCCGGTCAACGTCAATGAACTGATGTTCCGTCTGTTCCAGCAGGAAGAAAAGGATCTCCCGGAAGTAACATTCTGCGCCGAGGGTACCGGCAGCAGCGCCCCGGCCCGCGATTTCCTGACCTGGCTCTGGTATATCAGCGAAAAAACCGGCGGAAAAATCGCCGTGGGCAATTACGGCGAATTCGAACTGATGATCGAAGCGCCGCTGGTCTTCGCCCTGGCCGACGACGCCAAAGGCGCCGCCGAAAGCACGGTAAAAAAAGGCGGCAGCCCGTTGCGCAGCGCCGAAGTCAAAGCCGCCCTCACCGTCGGCAAAAAACTCCGCCGGGCCAAACTGAGCTTCTGCCGCGGCCAGGACATCTGGGCCACCACGTTCGACGCCGACAAATTTGCTTTCAGCAGCCTGACGCTGCCGGTCGGCGAGGAAATGGACCGCCACAGCCGCTTCGATGAACGGATCACCAATCTGCGCATCCTCCACGAAGTAATCCAAGCCTATTTCCGGGCCTTCGTGGAAGCCATCCGCAGCCCCGACTGGGAACAGACGGAAAAAGACATCGTCAACTGGACGATGGAACGCGATTCCTACTGATCTCCTTGAATTCCGATCCCGTCGGCGCAACCTGAAAACAGCTATTTCGGGGTGTCTTCCGACGGGAAGCAGAGATTCAGCAACTGCAACAGGTCATGACGGCGGAACGGTTTTTTGATCATGGCAATCAGTCCGAATTCCTTCATTCCGGCCACTTTTTCTTCGTTGGCAAATCCGGACACCATAATCACCTTTAGTTCCGGCCGCAATTTTTTCATGGCATAGAAACAGTCTTCTCCGGTCATCTGCGGCATAACCATATCCATGATAACCAGATCGAACCGGTCCGGATCGCGGCGGAACAACTCCAATGCCGCCGCGCCGTCGACCGCCGTTACCACCGTCATGCCGGCATCTTCCAGCATGGACGTGGTGGCGGCCCGGATAATATTTTCATCGTCCGCCAGCAGCACCGTGCCGTGGAAACGGTTCGGCAGGGTGAATTCCGGAGCCGCCGGTCCGGTGGCCGAAGAACAGTTCTGACACAGCGGCAAATAGATGGTAAAAACACTGCCGTGCCCCCTTTTGCTGTCCACCCGAATCGCCCCGCGATGTTCCCGTACCGAACCGTAAACCGCGGCCAGGCCAAGCCCGGTCCCGTGCCCTTCCGTCTTGGTGGTGAAGAACGGTTCGAAAATATGAGGCAGGTCTTCGGGTTTGATGCCGGAACCTTCGTCGCTGACGGTAAGTTCCAGGTAACGACCGGGAGTCAGGGAACAATCGCGGCAGTTGCGACAAAATTCCGCATCCAATTCCACATCGCGGGTGGCAAGACGCAATTGTCCGCCATCGGGCATGGCATGGGCCGCATTGATCCCCAGATTGATAACCATGTTCTGCAGTTGGGTCGGATCGCCGATAATCACGGCATCGGTGGCGTCCGGGGCAAAAGAAACGGTCACCCGTTTGTCGACGCTGCGCGTCAGAATAGCCACCGCGTCACGAATGGAGGCGTGAACATCGGTGGGAGAAGAGAAAATTTTGCCCTTGCGGGAAAAAGAAAGCAGCTTGCCGGTCAGATTGGCGGCCCGTTCGCTGGTGGTCATAATCATATCGGCGTATTCCCGCA